>CAOKFJ010000080.1 GCA_948467695.1 uncultured Allobaculum sp.
CGCGATTGATTTTCAAACACGCATTCACTATTCTTTAACAGGCAACACGGCTGCCGATCATCTGACGGCAAGCCCTGTCCATTTTGCCTGCGCACGGTTTATGCGGACATGACGTCCGCGCAATTTGCTGCATCGTATTCTTCAATGAAACGAAAGTAGAGGAAAACTGAAAAATGAATAAAAACCAGAAAACGAGAAACATGGCGCTTTTCGCAATGTTTCTGGCGATTGAGCTTCTTCTTGTGCTCACACCGCTCGGCTACATCCGCACTCCGGCTCTGTCCATCACGCTGATGCACATCCCTGTTGTTGTGTGCGGCATCCTGATGGGAAAAAAATGGGGCGCTGCTCTTGGTCTTGTCTTTGGCCTGACCTCGGTATGGAACGCTACCATGCAGCCCAACCTGACATCCTTTGTCTTCTCGCCCTTTGTCACCATCGCCGGTGTAAGCGGCAACTGGACATCGCTGATCATCGCTCTTGTTCCCCGTATTCTGCTCGGATATCTTGCGGGTCTGTTCTTTGAACTGCTCAACCGCAAAGTCAACCGCCCCGTATCGGCTCTGATCGCCGGCTCGGGCGCGACACTGCTGCACACGCTGATGGTTCTCGGCCTGATCGCCCTTCTGTGGGGTCCGCAGTACGCGACAGCCATCGGACAGTCGCCTGACGTTCTTCTCATGTATCTTGGCATGGTCATCGTCACCAACGGACTTCTTGAAATGATCTGCGCCGGTGTTGTCTGCATGGCGCTTGCCAAGGCAATTTCCCCGCGCATGATGGGACAGCAGGTCAGAAAAACTGCAGACGACAAAGAAAGTTCTGCAGAAAAAATCGCAGCCTAGTTCGAAACGAACCTGAAGCAATCCGCTGCGTACATTCAATACGACATCATCAGGGCAATGGACACACCCTTAGCGCCGCACATGGCGCAGATGAAGCAATGAACCCATAAACTTCAGGCACCCGCCTCTGTCAAAGAGCGCAGGTGCCTTTTGTTTTGTCGGAAAAAAGAGGAGATATCGTGACGTAAGCTCTTTCGCAACACGAAGAAACTGTCCGAAACCGATTGTTTTTTACAAGAGATTGAAATATAACGGTCATTCTGCCAAAAATGAACAATTAGATTTTCGATGGATACACAATTATTCAATCGGATTTATGTTACTATTTTTCTGACATTAGAAATTGAAGAGCAGGAGGAAAATACAATGCTTAAAGGAATTGCCGCCTCGGCAGGTGTTGCTTGCGCAAAAGCGTACAAACTTGAACAGCCTGTTGTGGTAATTGAAAAAAGAACTGACATCACACCGGCAGACGAAGTTGCCAAACTCGATGCAGCTCTCGCAAAAACAGTCAAAGACATCGAAGGCGTAAAGGCAAGGGCAGCCAAACGTCTCTCCGAAGAAGAACTCGCGGTTTTTGATGCGCATCTCATGATGGCCAACGACCCCGAACTCACCGGTCAGATGAAGAACATGATCAACAACGACAACGTGAACGCAGAATACGCTGCTGAACAGGTTGCCAACATGATGATCGCTATGTTCGAAAGCATGGACAACGACTACTTCCGCGAACGTGCAGCCGACATCAAAGACGTTACCTTCCGTCTGAAATGCAACCTGCTCGGTCTGGTTATCCCTGATCTGAGCAGCATCGACGAACCCGCTATCATCGTCGCTCACGACCTCACTCCTTCCGACACAGCACAGCTCAACGAATTCGTAAAAGGCTTCGTTACAGAAATCGGTGGTAAAACAAGCCACTCCGCCATCATGGCAAACTCCCTGGAAATCCCTGCAGTTGTAGGTACTGCCGGCGTTATGGAAGCTATCGCCAATGGCGATCTCGTTGGCATGGATGCCATCGAAGGCGAAGTATTCGTTAACCCTGACGAAGAAACTGTAGCTGTTCTTGCGAAAAAAGAAGCTGACTACAAAGAAGAAAAAGCTGCGCTGAAAGTCCTCATCAACGCTAAATCCGTTTCCGTTGACGGTCACGAAGTTGAACTCGCCGGAAACATCGGTAATGCCAAAGACGCCGAACAGGTTGTTGCCAACGGCGGCGAAGGCGTAGGTCTGTTCAGAACCGAATTCCTGTACATGGACAACGATCACTTCCCGACAGAAGAAGAACAGTTCGAAGTCTACAAACAGGTTCTCCAGACTCTTGAAGGACGCAAAGTTGTTGTCCGCACACTCGATATCGGCGGCGACAAGAAACTGTCCTACTTCGAATTCCCCGAAGAAATGAACCCGTTCCTCGGCTACCGCGCTATCCGTCTGTGCCTCGACCGCACCGACATCTTCAAAACACAGCTGCGCGCTCTGTGCCGTGCTTCCGTTTACGGAAAACTCTGCATCATGTTCCCGATGATCGCTACCGTTAACGAATTCCGCAACGCGAAGGCTCTGTTCGAAGAATGCAAAGCCGAACTCATCGCTGAAGGCGTTGAAGTATCCGACGATATCCAGGTTGGTATGATGGTTGAAATCCCCGCAGCTGCAGTTCTTGCGGACGAATTCTCCAAATACGCTGACTTCTTCTCCATCGGAACAAACGACCTCATCCAGTACTCCATGGCGGCTGACCGCATGTCCCAGAAGGTTTCCTACCTCTACCAGCCCTACAACCCCGCTATCCTGCGTCTGATCAACATGACCATCAAAGGCGCTCACAAAAACGGCAAATGGGTCGGCATGTGCGGCGCGATGGCCGGCGAACCCTATGCAGTACCTATCCTGCTCGGTCTCGGTCTGGACGAATTCTCCATGTCCGCTACACAGATTCTGAAAGCACGCAAAGTTGTAAACTCCCTGTCCTATGAAGAAATGCAGACTCTTGCAGAAAACTGCATGAACATGGACACTGCTGAAGAAGTTCTCGACTACGTGAAAAAAGAAACTTCCAAGTAAGTCTTCTGTACATTCGCACAGTATCTGATTCCTGATATTGCAAAACGCTTCCTGTCCTTGCTGACGGGGAGCGTTTTTTCGATGCGCATGTTCTGGTCTATGTGCCTTTGTATGCCAAAAACGCGTGCGAACGGATCTTTTTTCCTGGATTAAGGTCACAAAATGGACAGGAAACAGCATGAACAGGATGAGAGGAAGGAGATTGAGGTTAGCGTTTTCTTAGGGAATTCTTAGGTTCGATCGTCGTATATGCGGGTATGGTATAGTACAAAGAAGGAGATGTTGTTATGAGTAAAAAAGAAACACATTCCAGCAAGATCCTTCCGTGGGGGATCGGACTGTCCGTGCTTGCAGGCATCGGCGTATGGCTGATGACCGGCAAACTGTTCGCGGGTCTGATCGGCTGCGGAGGAGCTTTGATTGTCACCGTACTCGTCGCCTTCTTTATGGACAATGCAAAAGGATCCCAAACAGGCACATCCGCCACGGATGATATTCAGATGATTGATTCGGACCGTATGAAACGCCTGCTTAAAGAGGTGAAACGCACGAATCCGAAAAGCCTGAAGAAAGAAATGCGCGATCTGGAAAGCCAGTGCGTGCGCATGGAAAAGAAAAGCGTTCAGCTTGAAGACGCCCTTGTCGATCATTTTTCCGGTTCGCTTCTAACGCGATCGAAATTTGCGGCAACCATCAATGGCGTTCTCGATCTGTACGCCCACAATGTTGAAGATATCCTGCAGCGTATCAATATTTTCGATCAGGACGGCTACGAACTGCTTTTCAAAAAGCACGAAGAATACACGACAGCCGCCGATCCCTACAAAAAAGAGATCCAGGCAGTGCAGGATGCGATCGCATCCAATGAGCAGATCATCACCCGCGTCGACAGACTGCTGCGCGAAATCAGCAGGCTTTCTCAGACGAGCGAAGATCTTTCCTCATTGCCGGAAATGGAAGAACTGAGTCTGCTGATTGAACAGACACCCCGATATCGGCAGAGCGCGCAGGGCTGATCAAACAGGTTTCTAAAGAGCATGCCGCCGCAATAAGACGCGCAGAAAGAGGATTGATTTGATTCACTCGATCAATCATCTTCAAAAACAAGTCGAAAGGTTCATGCGCGAAGTGCATGAACGATACAATATATCGCAGAAAGAATCGCCGCAGTGACGGCAGAAGGAGAGAACAATGGCTTTTAGCATGGACGTCGATGAACTCGATAAGGAGAAAGTGACCGAACCGCTTAATCCCACCCCGGAACAGAAAACACAGCTGACCGCCATGGCGGTCAACAACGCCGACGAAGTAATGAAAATCAACCTCGACTCGCTCGAGGAACGCCGCAATATCGCCAATACGATTGAATCGTTCGGTACCGATATCGTGGAAAAATCCGCCGCGAAAAACAAAATGCTGGAAAACACCCTTGGCGACCTCGCCAAAACCGGCAGCGAAGGATCCAAAGTCATGGAGTCGCTCGCCATGCTCAACCGCGAAATGAAGGAGCTCGATCCCTCGGGCATCAACTTCAACCAGCAGGGCTTTTTCGGCAAAATGTTCAACCCCGTACGCAACTATTTCCAGCGCTACGAAAAAGCGGACGCGCAGATTGAAGAAATCATCCAGTCCCTTGACGAAGGACGCAAAGCGCTTGTCGCTGACAACACCACGCTTGAAATCGAACAGGTGTCTTTGCGCAATCTGACGCAGAAACTCGGCAAGCAGGTCGAACTGGGCATGCAGATGGATGAAGCGATCACACGTCAGCTTGAAGAACTGCAGACCACAAATGAAGATCCCGAAAAGATCAAATACATCCAGGACGAAGTGCTGTTCCCGCTGCGCCAGAAACTGATGGACCTCCAGCAGATGCAGGCCGTCAACCAGCAGGGCTATTTCGCGATGGAAATCGTCCGCCGCAACAACAAGGAACTCATTCGCGCAGTAGACCGCGCCAAGCATGTCACCGTATCCGCTCTGCGCACCGCGGTTACCGTAGCCAGCGCGCTCTACAACCAGAAGATCGTTCTCGATAAAGTCAAACTCATCAACGATACGACAAACGATCTGATCAAGCAGACCTCGATCATGCTCAAGCAGCAGGGAGCCGACATTCAGCAGCAGGCGATGGAAGCCAATATTTCTGTCGATACCCTCAAGGAAGCCTTCCAGAACACCTACGAAGCGCTCGATGCGGTTGAAAGCTACAAGCTCAAAGCCCTGCCGCAGCTGCGCACCCAGATTGACGCGTTCCGCGAACTGGCCGACGAGGGCACAAAGCGCATGAACCGCATTGAAAGCGCCAGAGCGTATCGCGACGGTATCAGCAATGATCCCGATATCACCAGCCTGCCCAAGCTTCCTGAATAAGGAAATGACAGGCGGTCTTCCAGCCGGAAATCCTCAAAAATGATTGAAAACAACTGAAAATACATGAAAGAAACTGAAAACGAACGGACAAATGCAGAAAATCCGTTCGTTTTTCTTTACATCTATGGTCAATGGGATTAAGATTCGAACCATAAAACAAAACCAGCCGCTATGCGGCATTTAAACCGATGCGGAAGAGATCAAACAGAAAAAGGGATCGCAGCGAATCCGGGATGGTGGAAGCCGGAAGATTACCGTTCTGCAAATGGACTTCCAAGGGCGATGTGAACAAAGTAGCAAAGCCGGGGCTTTCCCGTTACAGAAAGTAGAATGTGTTCGCATTCGATGAGAGGGCGCAAGCCAATACAGGTGGTACCGCAGAGAATAATTCTGTCCTGTTTCGAAAGAGTAAATCTTTTGAAACAGGACTTTTTGTTTTTTCGGACGGCTCGATTGTCGAATCCTGATCTGATAGGAGGACAAACAGATGAAACGCACACGCAGACTCAACACTATGGCAGCTTCACTTTTAAGCCTGGCTCTTCTTGCCGGCTGCTCGAGCGCACCGAAAAACGATTCGGCAAATGCCGGATCTTCGAGAGGATCAAACAGCGGTACGACTGAAGTCAGCCATATCGGACTGGCACAGCTTGTCGATCACCCCTCGCTCAACACCATTCGCGACGCGTTTCTCGATGAGCTTGAAGAAGAAGGCTACACAGAGGGGGAAAACGTCAAGATCAACTACCAGAACGCCGCAGGCAAGACCTCTTCGCTTGCGACCATCATGTCGGGCTATCAGGCTGACAATGCGGATGTCATCGTCGCCATCGCCACACCAACCGCGATGAGCGCGCAGAATGTTTCCAATCAGATCCCCGTTGTCTTCTCGGCAGTCAGCGATCCGGTCGGCGCGGGTCTGGTGGAATCGATTGAAAAACCGGGCGGCAACATTACCGGAACAAGTGATGAAGTGCAGGTGGAACAGATTATCGATCTGATGCTTGAGCTTTCTCCTGAAGTCAAGAAAGTCGGCATTCTCTACAACGTCGGCGAAGCCAATTCCGTATCCAACGCCGAGCGCTTCAAAGCGTATGCCAAAGAAAAAGGTCTCGAAGTCATCGAGAAAACCGGCACCGACAACACGACCATGCAGCAGGCGGCTGTAGAACTCGCTCACTCCGTCGACGCGATGTTCTCGCCCAACGACAACACCGTCGCAACTGGCATGGCTTCGTTGGGACAGGTCGCGCTCGATGCGGGCATTCCGTACTATGTCGGAGCGGATTCCATGGTGGAAACCGGCGGATTTGCGACAGTCGGCATCGATTATGAAGAACTCGGACGCGAAACAGCGCGCATGACGATTGATGTGCTCAATGGCAGTTCTCCTGCAGATCTGCCGGTAAAAGTCTTCAAAGAAGACCTGAACGTGTATGTCAACGAAGACGTACTCAACCAGCTTTCCACAAACGGAAAAACCAAAGTCGCTCTTCCGGAAGAACTTGCTTCCAAAGAGAATCTGAAAAAAGTCAGCAGCGCGAAATAGCCGCGTTAAAGAGAGGATTTTATGACTGTTTCCCTTATCCTGGACGCCATTCAGCTCGGGCTCGTCTTTGCGGTGCTCTCGCTTGGCGAATTCATTACCGTCAACATCATGGACAGTCCCGATCTGACTGTTGATGGGTCGTTTGTGACCGGCGCTGCCGTATGCGCCATGATGACACTCGCCGGCATGCCAAATCTTGGCTTGCTTGCCTCGATGGTTGCCGGCGCGCTTTGCGGATGCGTTACCGCCTTTCTGCAGACGAAGATGAAAATTCAGCCGCTTCTCGCGGGCATTCTGACTATGACAGCGCTGTATTCGATCAACCTGCGCATCATGAAAGGTTCTCCAGCAATCAACCTGTTTACCGGCGGCAAACCCATTTCGACCATTCTTTCCAATCCGGATGCGCGTCTGTATGTGCTGCTCGCCATTGCGGCGCTGATCATCGCGCTGATGGCCGTCTTCTTCAAAACCAACATCGGTCTGATGCTTCGCGCATCCGGCGACAACGAAATGATGGTGCGCTCTTCTTCGATCAATGTCGATAACATGAAGTTTCTCGGTCTTGGCCTGTCCAACGCGCTTGTCGGACTGAGCGGCGCGCTGCTGGCGCAGTACC
>CAOKFJ010000081.1 GCA_948467695.1 uncultured Allobaculum sp.
CTTCTCGTTTACGGCGCAGACAAAGATATGACCGACAAACAGGGAAACACAGCACTCAACTACGTGCGCGAGCACTGCAGAGCCCAGCTGGAGCCCATGCTGGCCCTCTAGGCATCAGAAAGGATAATTTGTTATGAGAGACTATAAGAGCAGCGAAGTCCGCAACGTCAGCGTTGTCGGCCATTCCGGCGCAGGAAAAACATCCGTTCTGGAAGCCATGTTGTACTACACCGATGCGACAGACCGCTTCGGAAAAACCACTGAAGGTTCGTCCCTGATCGACTTTGATGCCGAAGAAATCAAACGCGGCATCTCCATCTACACATCCATCGTTCCGATCGAATGGGATGAATGCAAAATCAACTTCATCGACACTCCCGGCTATCTCGACTTTACCGGTGAAAAAGAAGCCGGCATGGCTGCAGGCGATTCCGTCCTGATCGTAGTCAATGCGAAAGACCCGCTCGAACCCGGCACACGTCTGGCGTACAAAGAAGCTTCCGCTTCCAAGAAACCGACAATCTTCTTCATCAACCATCTTGACGAAGAAAACACATCCTTCGACGATGCCTACGCGAAACTTCACGAAGCGTTCGGCAAATCCGTAATCCCGTTTGAAGTGCCCATCATCGAAAACGGCGAATACGTCGGCACCATCAACATCCTCAAAAACAAAGCCTGGTACCATCATGGTCCCAAAGCTTCCGATTCTGTAGCCCAGCCTGTTCCTGAAAGCATGGCAGACGAAGTGGCTATGTACAAAGACCAGATCGCTGAAGCAGTTGCCATGGGCGATGACGAACTCATGGAAAAATTCTTCTCCGGTGAAGAATTCTCCGATGCAGAACTCACACGCGGCGTGCGCATTGGCGTTCGCAGCGGTGAAATCATCCCTGTATTCTCCGGATCCGCAGTTGAATCCCGCGGTATCGGCCGTCTGATGGATCTGATCGTTACCTACTTCCCGTCCTACTCCGAAAAGGGAATCATCACTCTGGAAACTCCCGAAGGCGAGCCGGTAGAACTGCTCACCACCGAAGAAGAAGTGATGACAGCCCAGGTATTCAAAACCATCATGGACCCGTTTGTAGGCCGCATCTCCTATGTCAAAGTTCTTTCCGGATGCCTCGCTTCCGACTCTCAGGTTGTGAACGGCAACACCGGCAAACCCGAAAAAATCGGCGCGCTCTTTACCATTAAAGGCCGCTTCCAGACCGCTGCCGGAAAACTGTTCACCGGCGACATCGGCGCCATCTCCAAACTGCAGAACACCAAAACAAACGACACGCTCTGCGCAAAAGGCACACGCCTTGTCAACAAGCCCATCGTCTTCTCCGAAGCGCTGTACGGTCAGGCTGTAAGCCCGAAAACGAAAAACGACGAAGACAAACTGTCCAATGGTCTCAACCGCATCGTCGAGGAAGATCCGACATTCCGTGTCGAGAACAACCCCGAAACACGCGAAACCGTTATCTACGGTCTTGGCGACCAGCATCTGGACGTTATCGTCAACAAGCTGAAATCCAAATTCAAAGCTGAAGTCAACCTCGCTGATCCGAAGGTTACCTATCGCGAAACCATCACCAAAACTGCCGTTGGTGAAGGACGCCACAAAAAACAGTCCGGCGGACACGGCCAGTTCGGTCACGTATTCGTTGAATTCGCGCCCAACCCCGATGCTGAAGAACTCGTATTCGAAGAAAAAGTATTCGGCGGCGCTGTACCTCGCCAGTACTTCCCGGCTGTTGAAACCGGTCTGCGCGAAAACGCACTTGTCGGACCGCTCGCTGGCTACAAGATGGTTAACGTCAAGACAACGCTGCTCGATGGAAAATACCACGATGTAGACTCCTCTGAAATGGCGTTCAAACTCGCAGCCCGTCTGGCTTATAAAGATGCGATGACAAAATGCCGTCCCATCCTGCTCGAACCGATCATGAACCTGACCGTTCGCGTACCGGATGAATACACCGGAACCATCATCGGCGATCTGAACAAACGCCGCGGCGCTATTCTGGGCATGGAACCCGAGGGCGACGAACAGGTGATCTCCGCTCAGGTACCGATGAAAGAGCTCTCCAAATACGCAATCGACCTTCGTTCGATGACTCAGGGTCTGGGCACATACTCCATCTCCATGGACCGCTACGACCCCGTTCCGGAAAATATTTCCGCACGCATCATTGAAGAAGCATCCAGAGACTAATCAAGGATCGTCCTATGCATCCGGCAACGCACGGGATGCCATCCTCCGATCAGACCGCAAAGCGCAAGCAATGCGGTCTTTTTTGCGTTTTCCATTGAAAATATTTGCGTTCTGTTCCATCACAGGCAGCAGCGAAACTACAAAAAACGAGTTTCGCGCTACAATCAATAAACTGCGGCAGAGCACTGCTGCCCATACAGGAGGTGCATATCATCCAATGAAAACAGTGAAGTATTTTTTATCGTTCTATAAACCATATATGTCGGCGTTTATCCTCGACCTGATCTGTGCCGCCGTAATCTCCGGCGTGGACATCGCGTTTCCGATGATCCTGAGCACCTTTACCGCGCAGGCGACGACAATGGACGCCAGTGCACTTTACCGCATTCTGCCCTTTGTGATTGGCGGAGTGCTGTGCATGTATCTGATCAAAACCGCGTGCCGCTACTATGTGACATGCCAGGGACATATCATGGGCGCACGAATGGAGCGCGACATGCGACGCGATCTTTTCGACAAATACATGAAACTGTCAAACGACTACTATGACAAGACCAATACGGGAACACTCAGTTCACGCATGATTTCCGACTTGTTTGATATTTCCGAGTTCGCGCATCACGGACCGGAAAATCTGTTCATTTCGCTGATCAAAATTATCGGTTCGTTTACAATCATGGCGACCATGAATCTGACGCTGACCGGCGTGCTGCTTGCGATCACACTGATCATGCTCATCTGCGCGTATCGCCAGAACGGACGCATGGAGCGCACGTATCGCGACAACCGCAAAAAGATTGCCAACATCAACGCAAAAGTTCTTGATTCGCTTGAAGGCATCCGCGTGGTCAAAGCATTCGGAAGCGAAAAGCGCGAAATGAAAAAATTCGGACACGCCAACGAGCAGTTCCTTGTTTCGAAAAAACTACCGCGCGATGGGCGCCTACTATACGACCAACCATTTCTTCCAGGGCATGCTGTATACAGCGGTTCTTGGTGTAGGCGGCTATCTGATCGCGGCAGGAAAAATGCACGCATCCGAACTTGCGGCGTTTGCGCTGTATGTCAACGTCTTTGTCGCGCCGATCGATATTCTTCTTGAATTCATCGACAGCTTCCTCAAAGGATATACAGGTTTCCGACGCTTTGAGGAAGTAATGAACGAAGTGCCGACCATTCAGGAAAAAGAAAACGCGCACGATCTCGAACTCAAAGATGGAGAAATCGAGTTCTCGAACGTATCCTTTGCCTACGATGAAGACTCTCCCGTTCTCGAAGACGTGTCATTCACCATTCCCGCCGGAAAACGCTATTCGCTTGCCGGACCGAGCGGTTCGGGAAAGACAACCATCTGTTCGCTCATTCCGCGCTTCTATGATGTGAGCGGCGGAAGCGTGAAAATCGATGGACAGGATGTCCGCGATCTAACGCTCGATTCTCTGCGCCAGACTGTCGGTGTCGTTACGCAGGATGTGTATCTGTTCGATGGCACGATTGCCGACAATATCCGCTATGGAAAATGGGATGCCACAGATGAAGAAGTTCTTGCGGCGGCAGAAAAAGCCAATCTGAGCGCTTTTCTTGAATCGCTGCCTGAAGGTCTCGAAACACGCGTTGGAGAAAAGGGAACCCGTCTTTCCGGCGGTCAGAAACAGCGCATTTCCATCGCGCGCCTCTTTTTGAAGGATCCGCGCATTCTGATTCTCGATGAAGCGACATCCGCTCTCGACAACGAAAGCGAATACTATATTCAGAAAGCGCTCGAACGTCTTAGTGAAAATCGTACGTGTCTGACCATTGCGCATCGTCTGTCCACGATCGAAAATTCCGATGAAATTCTCGTGATCGATGGACAGGGAATTGCCGAGCGCGGAACGCATCAGCAGCTGATCGCGCAGGACGGCCTCTACGCCTCCTATGTATCGCGCAATTTTGAAAACAGAAACGCTTAAGCAAAACTCTGCTGCGGATGCACAATCTGCCTATGCATGGTTCTGATTTGTCACAAACACACAAGCCGTCTTCTCAAGCCGGATTTCCGGTCTTTAGAGAAGACGGCTTTTCTGTCGTTCGTACAATGGAAGAAGAATCATACGCGAATGAATCTTCGCATGCATTCGCATGACATCAGCTTTGTCATTTTGCAAAGCAGAAGGAGTTTATTATGTGGAAACTTTTTGAAGACATCAAAAACGAGCTGAAAAAAGGCGAAGACGCGCTGAAAAACGACCTGGACCGCGATGAAAAAGAGCGCGAGGATGTCGCGCAGTTCATGCAGGAAGCTGTAATTGCCGGCTCAAAACTTGTTAAAGACAAAACAATCGTTTCACCGGCGGATGGCGAGATTGTCGCTGTCAATGACACGCCTGAAGGAATAGAGATCCGCCTCGACAACGGGGACTGCGTCTATGTCAATTTCATGCTCTTCAGAACTTCATGTTCTGTTGAAGCCAGACCTGGTCAGAACGTGAAAAGCGGCGATGTGCTCGTTCGCTTCGAGCGCAATATGAGCGGTGCAAGCGTATATCTGTGCACAGCGAATATGGAAGACAAATATTCCGGCGATGTCATGAATGAAATCGAAGAGGAACTGGAAGAAGACTGATCCAGCCAATCGATACATGCGACGCGCAGGTGAAAGAAATACATAAAACGTGCCTCGACAGATTCACAACTCGTGAAGAACTGTCGAGGCACGTTTTTTCGCTGTGCAGATCAGGAAGCAGATAATTGTTCTGACGTGTTAACGTCTGTCAGGCTTTGTGGGCATGACTTGGAGCAGCGGAAGTCTGTGTTTTATGCGGAATCTGCTTTTTTCCGGATTTGGAGAACGAAGCTTTTTTGTAGAGCGGGACATAGGATGCTCTGGCTTCTTCCTCTTCCTGGTGTTTTTTCGTTTCAAAGCGCACATGATGAATGATCAGGTAGGTACAGGAGAGAATGTCGGTAAAAAAGAAGCACTGAAGCAGACCGGCGGCGATGGCTTTGGACTGTTCGAGTTCTCCGGTTCTAACCATTTTCCAGATCACGCACAATACGCACACTGAGGTAAAGGCGAGCAGCAGCCAGGAAAACCATATGAACATGTTGTCGCCGCTCGATTTGCTCATGAGATAGTTGAGCATGATTTCCGGGATGAGCGCCGCTTTTGCAAACAGGACATCTTCAAGCGTATCGCCTATGGGCAGATCGCGCCTGGTCATATAAATCAGAACGGACAGCGCACAGACCATCATCAGCGCCATGTCGGCAAGAAGAATCGGCGCGAATGCCTGTGTGCTTGAAAGATAGAAGGCATGCGTGCAGACAACTGTTGCATAGAGGAAGAATGCGAGCGCGTTGCGTTTTGTCATCACTGAATAAACGGTAATCAGAAGCAGACCGCAGATCAGCGAGGATACGCACAGAATCATCATTTCCGTGCTGTTCACAAAGCCAAGCATGAGGGAACACAAAAGCAGAAGGACCTGTGCCGTGTAGTAGAGAATTTTTTTCATAATCGTCTCTTTCCCATGCAGAATGAGGTTCGCTTGAAAATCGCAAACGAAACGCAATTTTCTGCATGATTCTTTCGATTTTCATTGTAGAACGCCATATCGCAAACCTGTTCTTGCGCGCTCAGGATCATGAAGTCATGCGGCAATGCTAAAATGGTTGAAGAAAAAGCGCGAATGGCGCAAAAGGAGATTGCATGATTCGAAATGAAATCTGCACCGATGTCGAACATCTTGCGGGCGGCAAAGGCACTGCACATGTGTATCACATTCAGTCAAGCGAAGAACTCGGTAAAGCGGGACGTCTGTACGCCCGCGTGGTTCTTGATCCGGGATGTTCGGTAGGCTGGCATCAGCACGTCGGTGAAACTGAACCGTACTACATTCTCAAAGGCGAAGGCACCTTTATCGACAACGACAAATCAAAAACCATCGTCACTTCGGGACAGATCTGCACGATCGAAAACGGACACTATCACTCCATCGAAAACAACGGCAGCGAACCGCTTGAATTCATGGCGCTGATCTACAATCTGTAATCGCTTCAGACAGCCGCTTTTTGCGGTATGGATTTTCATCTTCTTTCGTCGTATTGAAGAATGGTCTTTATGTAAAGAGAAAAAGTGCACTGATTTCTTGCGCGGAATCCTTCGCGCTAGCATGCAGTGCACTTTCTTTTCGTTTAAAACGTCTTCGGGACGATTGTTTTGAAGTTTTTTCTTTCTTTGTCAGGGGTCAGTTTTTATCCTTTTGCCGTTTAACGGAGTTATCTTCAGCACCTTGCGGGTTTTCTTTCGCCTCATCTGGAGGTTCATTTTCTTCGAGCGCGGCGTTGGTGAGGTTTTGCGCCATCAGTTCGGTGGTCGTCGGGCTCTGCACGCCATCGTCGAAGAGCACATCGCAGAAAGCATCGTACGTGCTTCTTGTTCTCGATGTGATCGTCACGCTCATGCCGCAGTCGGGATGATCATAAAGCCATTTGGAAATGGTCAGAATCATGAAGGGAATATCGCCGCTTCCGTCTACGCAGATTTCGGCAGGGATCGCAATTGAGGTAAATCCCATGGACAGCGCTTTTTCAAGCACCATGTCGAGCATGCAAGCGATCTCCTCTTTCGATGCGTTTTGCGAGAGCACGACGTGGAAGAGGGAAGTGGATGAGCCGATCTGCGAGGGGGTAACATACATTTCTCCCTGGGCGATCGGTGGATGATGTTCAAGCAGATCGAGAAGTTTTACTCCGGCTTTCTCGAAAAACGGAGCGACAGCCGGATCGTTTCGATCGAATGGATCAGGAGCCGCGTTGACGAGCACATCCGCGTCCTGATCAGCTGTCTCCCCATAGTTGATATAGAGCGAACAGGACGCTGATTCACCATCTTCATTGAGAATCAGGGCGAGCAGTTCATGCGTCAGCAGCGCTGACAGGTCCCATGGTTCGAGGATGAGCCCGGCGCAGTCTTCATCATCAAAGACGGTGCGAAACAGTTCTTCGCAGCAGACGGATTCGTATTCCGCTGCTGGCCCGTAGTCGATGGGAAGCGGTTCGAGAAAGGCGCAGTACGCCTGACCGCCCCGTTCGAGTCCGACTTTGCGATAGAGATCTCGTTCCGGAAGCAGATAGATTTCCGGGTCGAGCGGATCGAGAATATCGAGATTCGTGCACTGCGAGCTTTC
>CAOKFJ010000082.1 GCA_948467695.1 uncultured Allobaculum sp.
TTGGTCTTGGACGTCTGTATATGCGCATGCTTGGTCCTTCATGGATCGCATGGATTGCGCTAAGCGATGATCCAAAGAAGCGGTTCAGCTCGCTGACGGCGATGAAAAAGGCAGTGCATAAGACGCAAGACAGACGAAAAGCGCTCCTGATGGTGTCGACAGCTGCGTTGTGCGCGGCAGCAGGAATTTTCGTGCCTCTGGCAATGATGAACAGCGCGTCGGACGATACAGCCAGCACAAAGGAAGAAACGCCTCTGCTGCTCGAAGAACAGAAAGCGCCATCGGCAGCGCAGATCTGCGAGCGCCTGGCGCAAAGAGGAGCGCTTGAAGATTCTGACGTTCTAAGTGAAAGCGAATGGATCGCTGCAGCGCGCGCGGCTTTGCAGGAAAAGCATTTTGGGCTAGCGGGATATCTGCTTGAACATCCCTGCACCACATCGAGCTACTCGGTAGAACTGTATGACGTGCTGCTTGCACTCATGCTTTCGAAAAGCATCGAGAAAGAGCGGCTGTATGGGCTTGTCAGAGCGCTGCCGATGCAGAGCGCGTGGCGCGAACCGATGCAGGTGCTGTTTCAGGTCCTTGGCGATCAGCGCATTCCGCTTCCCGGACAAATGCTCGAAGAGATTTTTTTCGGATTTGATGATCTTGAAATGATCGACGAGGCATGCGCCATAGCACTTATGGGCTATCTGCTTTCTTTAAAGGCAGAGGGGATTTTGGTTTACTGTCCGGATAAAAGACTGATGGATGTGCTTGAAAAGCGCGCACCTGAATACGCAAGGCTTCTGCTCAACAGCTTAAGCGAGGACAGAGCGCAATCATCTGAAGCGCAGCGTGAAGAAAGCTTCGCTGCCAGCTTTTTCGAGGAGGCGTCAGGAATGCCGCCATAAGAGAGGCAGCCATAGAGGATGGAGATGCGCTTCTTGCGCAAGTTTGTCTCCAGTGAAACGAGAGGAGATTTTTATTATGTTTGCGATGATGTTTCAGCCGCATGAGCAGATGATGGCAGCGCAGATGCATTCGCATCTGCAGATTCTCCAGAACGGAGCGCACGTCGCTTTGCTTTGCGATGAAGAAGTCGATCTGATGCAATCATGCATACGGCTGGATGGCAGAAAGCTTGAAACCCTGTATTTCGATCTCGACAGGGGAGAACACAACCTTTCCTATGAACTGATCGGCCGAAATGGAATGGTTCTCGAAAGCGAGGAAAGACGACTGTCCGCATCGATGGAAGACAAGAAGAGCGGATCAGTCGGAATGGACGATTTGATGAGCAGTCCTGAGCCGTCGGAGATTTTCGATGCTGACTCTGACGCGTTCACGGCGCTGTATCCCTTCGACAGGGAAGGTCTTGTTGCGTTAAACAGCCGCCAGCTGGTTATGCAGTTTGAAGAAGATGCCAGCGGTGCAGTGCTTGAAATAGCCGGCACGCAGAAAACGCAGCGTATTGAGATTGCAGGCGATCGTCTGGAAGCCATGCTCGAGCCGGGGATCAGCGAAGTTCGTCTGTATGCCAATTCGCACTCCGACAAAGTTCTTTGCGTATGGATTGTCGAGACTGCAGGCGAGGGAGAGGATCTTTCGGGTTCTCCAGATTATCTGCAGCCGGATGAATCGATAAGACCGGACGCGCCGTCTGTTTCGGATGATGAGCGGGAAGACACCGATCCATCGGATCAGGAAGATTCGAACACGCAGGGAAGCGGGGAAGAGCAGAATCCGGAAGATTCGAAAGCGACTGAGGATATGAGCGGACCGTCTGGGAATGATGCTGCGGATTCGGATAAAGACAGCGGCAAAGATGAAAACTCGCAAGGTGAGGATGAGTATTACGCCGATGAGCAGCAGCCGCCGTATGCCCTCGATATCGAAGAAATCGTCTGGGCGGATAGCGAGAGTGAAGATGATTCTCTTCATGAGCAGACAGCAGACAGGTTGCTTGCGGACAGTTCATCAGCACCTTCGGATTCTTCGGGCAATGGGCAGGTAAACGAAAATACGCAAAGCGATGCAAGCCTGCCTGAGAATCAGTCTTCCACTATGGCTGCAGGCGATGCGTTTGATCGATTTGGATCATATGCAGGCCGATTCTCTTCCGATTCGCACACACGGTTTGAAGGCGAACCGATGGCGGGTTTGTCCGGTCGGACAGCTCTGTCCAGTCGTGAAAAAGTGGCAGCGTCTGTCTTAAGTGAAAACAGCGGGATGCATTCGCTTTCGCCCTATGGAAAACAGAAAGACAGCGACCTCTTCCCGGCTAAACAGGGACTGACGGGGCTGCCTGGACCATCGGCTGCTTCTATGGACAAATCCGGTCCGGTGGCAAAGCTTTCTTCTTTTGATCGGCAGTATGTATCCGGTTCGCGCATTTATACACAGGATCCCGCCTCGCTTGAACTGCAGGTGGAGGGCGGAAGTGTTTCGATGTATGAAGTGCGCTCGCTCGAATCGAAAAAGACATATCCCGACTTGAAAGCCGCGCTTGAGGCGGAGGCGGGCGCATCGCTTGAAGTGCGGGCGCAGATTCTTGGCGAGAACGCGTCGCTCAAGCCAAGCGCCTGGACGATCGTGCCGATCGGGGCGCCGCTTGCCGAGAAAGTTTCCATCCCCGGCAAAGATGTCGACCGCTACTTTTCCCTGGATCAGAACGGTTCGCTTGTCATGCACCAGAAGACGCGGACGACTCGTGCAGTGCTTTGCAGGGGATTTGAACAGATTGAACCCGACAATCTTGTGCCTCGTGAAGAACTTCGTCTGTATATCGATGATCCGGCAAGCCCCTGCACGCTTGAAGTAGACGGAAAGATGCAGGATGCGATTGTCAGCGAGGACGAGATCGGTCAGCCCTATATCAAAGTCCGCGCAGCTGCAGGCGCGCACACGCTCAAGCTTATCCAGGCAGGACAGGTTGTTTATGAAAGCCGCATGGCAGCGCGTTCTCTGTGGCCGATGGCGCTTGTCCCGATTGTCCTTGGCGCTGCGGCAGGAGTGATCTGCGATGTCCGGCGCCGACGCATGCGCTAGTCTTGTCACCTTTGACAAAGCGCGAATCGAACACATTGAACCCTGCGGCAGGACTTCTCTTGAGAGCATGTTTCGTCCATATGCGCGTCAAGGTATGCCTCAGAGTGCATGGAGAGTAAAGAGCAACGCGGGCTTTTCGTGTATAGCGATAGACCATAAGGGATACGCGTTTGCGGGCTCGAACGCATTTCCCTTCGCAAGCACGCCTCATTTTTGCATCTACACACGTTCGCTTTGTGCGAAAGGGAATGTTCAATCCCAAGAAGAAACGAAACGTTTTGTCATTGAAGATTTTTCGAAAAACGGAACGTATCTCAATGGACTTCGCATGCACGAGCCCTGCGCGCTCAGGGACGGTGACTGGATTTTTGCGGCAGGCGCTCTGTTTGTCTTTTTTGAAGATGCGCTTTTCGGTCCTTCTTCAGCTTTCGAAAACGAGAAGAAAATCCCGATGTTTGATGTGCAGTCCTGCGAGATGAAGGGCGGTGTCGAAAGCGGTGATGACGCCAAGTGCAAAGCAGTTTTTGACGATGAACCGGAGCGGGAAATGTCTGCGATCGAGGCGTACATGGCGGAAGAGTCTTTGTCGAATGAAAGCCTGTCATCGCCGGCGGGAATGATGATCATCAGTTCGCTGGCATCCGTAGTCAGCGGCATCCTGCTCAATCCCAAAGATCTCAGTGCTGTATGGGCAAGCCTTGCCGGATCATCCATTACCGCCCTCGCTTTTGCGGGATGGTACAGGGCGCAGGCGCGTAAGCGGAAGAATCAGGTGCAGGCGCAGAGCGAACAGACACTGCAGGCGTATCTGGACTATCTGGATGGGCAGGCGATGCGGATCGATGAACTTCGCCGCAGAAAGAATCAGTGCTTTGGCGATCAGGCAAAACTTGTCGAAGCGCTCGATGTCTCGCTCAAGGGCATGCAGAGAACAGGAGCGTGGAAGCTGCCGGCAGGCATATGTCTTGCCCCGGTCTGCCGCATCGAGATGCCGCAGATTGTCTGGCATACGAAAAACGAGAGAGGAAAAAGAGCGCTTGAAGCGCTTGAAAAGCTCGTTGTCGATGCCGCTATGTGGATCACCCTCGAGCCTGGAAAACACCTGCGTTTCGGGCATTGCACGATGGCTGTGCTTCGCGATGTCTTTGCGCTGTGGGTATGGATGATTTATGCAGACAGAAGACGTTTTGCGTGGATCGGCTTTGATCCTGCAAGTGTTGAACATCATCCGGCATGCATGCTCGATACCCGGCTTTTATGTTTTGACGATGCGGGAGCTTTCATGGAAATGGCAGCAGCCAATCCGGAAATCGAATGGACGATCTGTACGCGACTTCCTGTATCGATGCAGACTCTTCCGGTACATACGGCACTTGTGGATGTCAGTCAGTCGATCGGGCTGGCGCAAAATGATCTATCCGCCAGATTCTCCAGAGCGAAGCGTGATGTTTCGGATTGTTCTGAGATTGAAAGCTCGTTAATGCGTTTGTCGATTGATGAAAAACAAAGAAGAAAAAAGCTTCGTGAAGCGGTGCGCGATTTGCAGATCGAGGGAGGATGGCCCTCGTTTCACCTTGCGCAGAGACAGCGGGCAGCGCTGTCTGTTCCGCGATGTCTGCAGGAAAAAAGCGCTGTGCGCGATCGCGCTTGCATGCGTGTGGAATTGGCTCCATCCGTTTTCTGGGATCTGTCGGCAGATGGGCCTCACGCGCTTGTGGCGGGTATGACCGGAAGCGGGAAAAGCGAAGCGATGTGCGGCGTTCTCTATCAGCTTGCGTGGCTCAATACCCCAAGACAGGTGCAGTTTGTGCTGATTGATTTTAAAGGCGGCTCGTTTGCCGCGCCGCTCATTGATCTTCCGCATACAGCCGCGTATCTAAGCAATCTGCATGATGGCGCAATCGGGCGCTTTGAAAAAGCGATCGATATCGAACTGAAGAGAAGACAGGATGCGATCGCCTCATGGCTGAAGAAGCATCCGGATTGCGAACCGTCGCTTGAAGGCTGTCCACAGCTGAACATGAGTCATGTGGTGATCTGCGTCGATGAATTCGGACAGCTGAAAGCGCGTCATCCCGAATTCATGAAGTCGCTGCAGGAAACCGCGCGCATTGGAAGAAGCCTCGGCTTTCATCTGATTCTCTCCACGCAGAAGCCTGCCGGAATCGTCGACGAACAGATCTGGTCGAATTCGAAAAGCCGGCTGTGCTTTCAGGTTCTTGATCATGCAGATTCAAGAGAAGTGCTCGGACACGAAAACGCCTGCGCCATCAGGCAGGCAGGAGAGTTCATTTTGCAGGTGCAGTCAAAAGGGGAGCAGAGCGGTCGGGCGTTCTATCTCAAAGATCCGGCAGACGGGAAAAGCCGTGTTGAGCGTTTTGAAAACGGTACATGGACAGGCATTGAACGGCAGAGCGTTCAGGAGTTTATGCGAGGGCGCATACTCGAGCGAAACGATGCGCGGCAGTGGCTTCTGCTTCCGGATCCGCTAGGCAATGCCGATGCGTTTCGAGAAGTGCTGATCGATCGGATTACAAGCGTTGAGCCGCTATCGCTTTGTTTCTCTTCGATCGCAATCGCCGGTCCGAAAGACAATGCGTATGCGTTAGTCGAACGGCTGATTGCCGCGGAAGAAAGAACGGTCTACAGCACCATTAGACTTCGAGGAATCGATCAGCATATCGGCATGGGATCACTGTACTCCAGACATATTCGCCATAGTCCATGCGTGGTGATCATCGACGAGGTGACAAGCATTGATCGCCTATGCCTTGAAGAACTCGCTGCAATGCCTGATGTAACGCTCGTTCTTGTCCTTGAAAAAGTAAGCTTTCAAATCGATGCGCTTATAAGTCTGTTTTCGCTTCGCATCGATGTCGGTATGAACAATCGCGACGATCATTCGCTCTTCTTTCAGGGCAGACAGATCCCGCAGTCCTCATGGCCTTTGGTTTTTGGACTTTGCCATAACGACGTGCTGCGCATTGTCTGCGGACAGGCGCCCGCGCTTTTGCGCAAGCCGCAAGTGGATATGCAAAGGCTTGAAGAATGCCGCATGACGCTTAACAGCGAAGAGCTGAGCGAGATCGTCCCGTGCTTTGAGGAAGCGGTGTTTATCGGCATGGATTTAGATGAGGCAAGACCGGTGTTTGTTATGGATCAGACACTTTCCGTCATCTGGACATCTTCAAGGGCAAGAGAAGACGCTATGGCGTTCTGCGCAAGGATGCAGTTGTGCCATCCTTGCGGTTTGATCGCCGATCAGCTGACAGAGGGCATGGTCTGCGCGCTTTGTCTGGAGCAGGCGACTGAAATGGAAGCGCAGGAAATCATTGCCGCGGCGATGGAGAGGGGCGGAGTTCTCTTCTTTGGAAATGGACTGCAGTCCATGGCTTTTTCACTCGGGCTTCGAATGCCCTATGAACAGAAAGGAAATGCGCTTTGGCTGTATGAAGGAATCCTGCGAAATGTACAAAGCGCGATGTTTTACTCGTGATGATTCTGTATATTCAGCCTCTCGGACATTGCGAACAGATACTTCGCCTGTCCGATCCGATGCGCATCGCGCTTGAAGATCTGGAAACAATGCTTGAACCATGCCGATCATGGCGCGTGCCGCTGGCATGGTATGACCGCGAAGAACACGCACTGCTTGAGCGTTCGGTTTCCATCGCGTGCTGCGGGGCAATTGATCAGGATCATCTGATTGTCTTTCCCGCGGACATCCTGCAGCCAAAGGGCAGCCATTCAAGGGGAAAGAAAGAAACAACGATAGATAAAGGAGAAGAGTATGCGGATTCAAGCAGACTACAACGAAATCAACCGGACGGGAAATACCGTTCGAAGCCTGGCGGCGAACTACGACTCGCTCATGAGTCAGATGCTTGCGCGCATGAATGAGCTGCAAAGCGCATGGCAGGGAGAGGACGCTGCGGTATTCATTTCCAAGCTGGAAGAACTGCGCCCGAAAATGCAGCAGCTCAAAACAACGATGGACACCTATGGCGATCGTCTGATTCATGACGCCGCGGCGTACCAGAGCCTGCAGGCATCGCGCACCGCAAGCGCGCGCACTCTCTAGTGCGCCCAGAAGATCTCGAATCCTGCGCATCTCAGGTTCTCAGCCTGAAAAACTCTATGGAGCAGACATTCGACCAGACACGCTCCCTCATTCGCGGCATGTCCGCGTACTGGCAGTCTCCCGCGTCAAACGATGCGGCCAGGCAGTTTGAAACACTTTCGCCGGTATTCCCGAAATACATCGAACTGGTCAACAGCTACTGCACGTTTCTCAAACAGACCGCGGCAGACTACCGCATTGAGGAAGA
>CAOKFJ010000083.1 GCA_948467695.1 uncultured Allobaculum sp.
GAAATAATGCCGTTGAGCTGTTTGAATACAGATATAACAGATCGGCTTTCAGAAACTGCCGAGGTTGCAAAGGACACAAAACTGTACATATTTAGATTTGGCAATTGTCGTTTAGTGGGATACAGATCAAATACCTGTCGTGCTACTCTCCACGTACTTGGATGTGACTGGAATTTCACTCTGTACACCCACTAATTGAATAAACATACATATCACTTCGATCGATTTGTTCGGAGGCAACTTGAAATAAAAAAATCCTTCACCACAACTGGTGAAGGATGATTTTTTTATATGGCAGCGCGTACGGGATTCGAACCCGTGAATGCAGCCTTGAGAGGGCTGTGGCTTCAACCACTTGCCGAACGCGCCATGTGCTTTATGAATCTATCATACCCAAACGCGAATTTCTACCGATAAACACAAATTCGCAGAAGATTGCAAGTATGTGTCGCTTTGTGAACAACAGATGGGGATGAAGAGGAATAAGAATGAAAAAAGGTGTGGACAATTGATCGGTGAACGATTGGCTAGAAAGTCACGTGTCTGCTGTGCACACCTGTGCATCAGCGGAATGTTTAAGGAAAATTGTGTGTGCTGTAGATAGATTTAGGAAAGGTTTTCGAGAAACACATCCGATGAGCACAACCATCATATCATCTGTGTGCAAAACATGAAGATAACAGGTTGTATTAATTGGTTTGCTGTTGTGCCGAATCAAGAATTGGAAGTTATCCGTTCCAGCAATTCGACCTTGTGTACAAGTCATATGAAGAATGCCCGTAACTGCATTGACGGGGAATGTCCGATGCCGATATGCCATGGAAATTTTTGGCTTCCATACTTGAGAAAATCGTCACATCAAAAAAAAGAGGTGTTGAAGAGTAAGCGTTTACAACTTTCAAGGAAGATGTAAAAAGAGTTTACGAAAAACCTGTGCAAAAAATGGTGAAATATGGGAAAAGAACCACGAAAAATCGGCAGACTGTCAAAATACGGATTCTATTCTTTTGGAAGAATGATAAAATTGTAAGCGATTTCGAAAGCATAGAAAGGATGCATTATGAGCAACTTAAACATGGAGATGATCTTGCTGATCGTAGCGATCATCGCCGCATTCGCGCTGTTGTACGCTGCAACGCTGTACGGTTCCGTGAAGAAAGAAAGCTCCGGAAACCAGCGAATGAAAGACCTCTCGTCCTTCATCCATGAAGGCGCTATGGCGTTCCTCACACGCGAATACAAAATTATTATTATCTTTGTCATCATTGTAGCCATCCTCCTTACAGCTCTGGGCTTCATCCCTTCGCTGCAGGGTGTTGACGGCGTAGGCTGGACAGGCGCGATCTGCTTCATTCTTGGCGCACTCTTCTCCGGTCTTGCAGGCTTCATCGGCATGAAAGCCGCTACGGCTGCCAATGCCAAAACCGCCGAGGCTGCACGCGCCGGCGGAATGCCGGCAGCACTCCACGTTGCATTCAACGGCGGCAGTGTTCTTGGTATCTCTGTTGTCGGATTCGGTCTTCTCGGTCTGACACTGCTCTTCCTGCTCTTCACGTTTGTTCTGGGCGAACCGGAACAGGCTGTACCTGTAGTAGCCGGCTACTCGCTTGGCTGCTCGATGATCGCTCTGTTTGCCCGTGTCGGCGGCGGTATCTATACCAAAGCGGCTGACGTTGGTGCCGACCTGGTTGGTAAAGTCGAAGCCGGTATCCCGGAAGACGACCCCAGAAACCCTGCGGTTATCGCTGACAACGTGGGCGACAACGTTGGCGATATCGCCGGTATGGGCTCTGACCTGAATGAATCCTATGTTGGATCTCTGGTATCCTGCATCGCGCTCGGTCTGACAGTTACTATCGGCGGCGTATCCTACGCCACTCAGGCAACTATCTTCCCGTTTGTTATTGCCGGTTCCGGTATCATCGCTGCGATTCTGGCACAGGCATTTGTCCGCATGAAACAGTGGGAAAACCCTGCTAAAGCTCTCAACATCGCAACTTACGTTGCAACCATCATTGAAATCGTTACATCCCTGATCGCATCGCTGTGGCTGTTTGGCGGTGTGAAACAGTTCTTCTCCGTAGCTACCGGTCTTATCGTCGGCATGCTGCTGGGTAAAATTGCTGAATACTACACTTCGGATGAATACCCGAAGGTAAAAGAAATTGCTTCCGAAACCGAAACCGGTCATGCAACGAACATCATCTCCGGCTTCTCCGTCGGCATGGAATCCACCGCGCTGACAGTAATTGTTCTTGTTCTTGGTATTGTCCTCGCCTACATGTTCTACGGCATGTATGGTATCGGTCTGGGCGCAGTCGGCATGCTTTCGACTTGCGGTATCACCGTTTCTGTTGACGCGTACGGTCCGATCTCCGACAACGCCGGCGGTATTGCTGAAATGGCTGAACTTGATCCCCATGTTCGCAAAATCACCGACCGTCTGGATTCTGTAGGAAACACAACTGCTGCGATCGGTAAAGGCTTCTGCATCGGTTCTGCCGCCTTCACCGCTCTGGCTATGATCGTTGCTTTCTCTCAGGCTGCTGGTCTGACGTCCATCTCTCTGCTCCAGCCTGGCGTTCTTGTTGCTCTTCTGTTTGGTGCAATGCTGCCCTTCTACTTCACCGCGCTGACAATCCGTTCTGTTGGACGCGCTGCCAACAAAATGATCGAAAACGTTCGTGAACAGTTCAGAAACGATCCGGGAATCCTTGCCGGCACATCGAAACCGAACTACACAGAATGCGTAGACATCTCCACAAAAGCGGCTCTTCACGAAATGGTTGTTCCTGGACTCATCGCTCTTGTCAGCCCGATTCTGATCGGTCTGCTTCTTGGCTGCGAAGGTCTTGGCGGCATGCTTCTTGGCGCTCTGGTTTCCGCTATCATGCTGGCTGTATTCATGGCGAACTCCGGCGGTGCCTGGGACAACGCGAAGAAATACATCGAATCCGGCGAGTTTGGCGGTAAAGGTTCCGAAGCTCATAAAGCTGCAGTTACTGGCGATACTGTAGGTGACCCCTTCAAAGATACAGCTGGTCCTGCAATGGATATCCTGATCAAACTGATGTCCGTTATCTCTCTGATCCTGGCACCTGTTCTTGCACAGATGACACCCTGGCTCGACTTCCTGTTCCACTAAGATCAGAGCACATCTCAAAATCGACTGAAACGACAAACCCTCTGCCAAACGGCAGAGGGTTTTCTTTCGAAGAATATGAATCTGGGATGAAGAGTCAGTTTGGAAAACTGATTCTCGCATGCAGAATAATCGATACGAAAATGGTCATTTCATCAGGCGCAGATCGATCAGCTTCATCAGGTCGTCTGTCAGTTCATCCTGATCTTCGAGATCGATCCACAGCCAGCGCTGATCGTTGCTGCAGCTTGTCTGATCGTAAATCCGCCCAAGAACTGGATGCAAAGAAGGGAGCAGTGATTGTGCTGCTTCTTTCTGCTTTCTGCCGATGACGATCATCAGTGAGAACGATCCTGCATGCGGATAGATCGTGCAAAGCGATTTGGATCCTTTTTTGAATTTGATGTTCCATCCATAACCCATGGAGCATTTGCTGAAAGAGAGTTCGGCTTTACCGTTATAACGCGCAAGGATCTGAGAATAGAGCGCGTTGAACAGCGGTCTGCTGACGATCTGAGCAATTTCTTCGATTTGTGGAAGGTGAACGGGATCGGTGAGGATGCTTTCTGTCTGAGTGGTATGCATAGATTTTTCCTTAAAATGCGACTGCTTGTCTGGGACTGTGCTGCTCTGCGGTTATGGACTATATCTAAGCGAGATGATGACAGTTCCTGAAGAGTGAGGCTGTAGGAGGTTCTGACAAGTTTTGCGGTTCTCATTCAAGCAAGATGAATACAGCGCATCTACTTATATGAGTCTTTCTGCTTGTATCGTACAGGCAAACTTGCGGTTTTTAGAAAGCTGCTTTCAGATAGAGCAGAAAACAAAAACGAACTGTTAAAATTGCGCAGAAAGTCAGTGCAGCAGAAGAAAGGAAGCGCGAGTCAGGAAATCTTCATAAAAGAACGCCGCTCTGTGCGATGCAGAGCGGCGTTGTATGGTAAGCGGGATGGTCGTATGAGCATCTCTTTTGTTTGCGTCAGACTATTTCATCTGAAACAGGATCTGACGTGTGCGCTTGAAAGCAGAAGATTTATTTGCGGACTTCTTCAGCAAGTTCAGCAAGCAGATCTTCGTTGGGAACGATGCGGGAGTTCAGCCATGTGTTATGGAGAGCGTCTGTAGCATCATCGATTTCTTTCTGTGTAGCAGCTTCATCGTGTGCAGCGCGCGCACTGTTCAGGGATGCAGCAAGAGCGGCTGCGGTATCGCCGAAGTTGTGTGTGCTTGCAGCAACGGTGTCGATCAGGAAGGAAAGCATCGATTTGTTCAGTTCAACGGGATCTACGGGATCGGGTGCAGTGATATCGAATTTATCCATCTGCGGCGCTTTGTTGGGGCCGGCAGCGATGGTGAGAACACCAGCACCTGCTTTTTCAACGTGCATGGTGAAGCTTGCGGTGTGCGTGCTTCCTGCAGAGTCATTAGCACCGGCGGATACGGAACCAGCGGTGATTTTGCCGCTTGCTTCGGACCATTCGATGGAGTTTCTGGAATCGCCGGAACGGAATGTCAGAACAAATTCATAATCTCCAGCTGCTTCCGCATAGTAGGGCAGAGAGATGGAGTCATTGTGGTCGCAGGCATTGACGAATTTGCCGCCGCTTGCCCAGGATGCCGACGAAATCTGGAGCGGCCAGTCTTCGTTGGAGCCTGTGTTGTGAAGTTCGAATGTTTCAGCTTCCAGAGTGGCGCTTGTGCCGGGTTTCGGGAAGCGGTAGGGGTTTTCTTCGGTGTATTTATCGAAGGAGTAAGTGATCTGTACGGTTGTGTCTTCTGTCACATCGTGCAGAATGAGCGGATCGGTGATTTCTACGGATTCGCCGTTTACAAGGATTTCAGTTGCTTTGTAGCCGGGGTTCGGGAGCAGATCGATTTCGATGTCGCCTGCATCCACAGTGTTTTCACCGGTCAGGGAAGCTGTACCGAATTCATTGGTTGTAACAGTGAGTTTGACTTTGCGTTCTTCGAGCTCTTTCGGTGTGATTTCGAAGCAGTCAAGGAGCGGAGATTTCTTTTCCGGACCGGTGAAGACAAGTCTGCCTGCGCCGGGTTCGTTGATGACGAGGTCAAATGTTACCGAACGTGTTGTTGTCGGCTGGGAATCGCCTGCAACAACTGTACCATCAGCGATTTTGCCGTTGGGTTCGGACCATTTCAGGGAGTTGGCGGGGTCGCCGGAACGATAGAACACTTTCACAGAATAGGTACCTGCTTTTTTCGCAGTGTAGGGAATTGTGAGAGTGTCGTCTTTATGGAAGCAGTTTACAAATTTACCGTTGGAAGCCCAGTCAGCTTCATCGACGCGCATGTTCCACTGTCCATCGGATTCAAGAACGGTGTCGGACAGGATACCAAGGTCAGCCTGCATCACTTCGGTTGTATCCATTTCGGACGGGAATACGAACGGGTTGGTTGTGGAGTAGCCATGGTCAATGCCTTCTTCATCGATGATGTCGATGCGGGCATTCACGTTGTAACCGAGAATGACATCTTCATCAGCGCATGTCAGTTCGCCGGAGAAGAAGCGGTTGCCGGTTTTGTTTGTGTTGCGGCGTGTTTCAACCGTAACTGTTTTTTCTGTTTCGCCTTCAGCAAAGTGCACGTTGTGGACCAGTTCAGTGTTGAAGTCATCCTGGATCGCGCTGCCGGGGTTGGGCGAGAAGGTTACATCGATCGGAGCTGTACCGCCGACACGAACGAGTTTGATTTCCATTGTTTCGTTTTCGTTCATGGTGTAGCGGGCGTTTTCGATACCGACCATACCTTTGTTGTCGTTGTTGATGATGTAGAACGCTTCGATACCAGTTGCCTTGGTCTTGGTTTCTACACGCAGAGTGTGATTGCCGGGGGCGAGGGTTTCGCTGACAAAGATTTTCTGCGATGTCGCACGCGGAGACTTGCTGGCGTTGATGGTTTCTACTTTGACATCATCGATATAGATATCGGCTGTTCCGTGGTTGGGGTCTTCTGTACCGATCATGGTGATCTGTGTGCCTGTGAAAGGAACAGTCATGGTTGCGCCGGGGTTGGCGTATTTGTTGGTGTTGTTGACATACTGAGCACCGCTTTCCTGTACCCAGCTGCCTGTTGTGGTGATGGAACCGTCAGTGACGTCAGTTACATCCATACCTGCGGGAGCGGCGCCCTGCAGTTCGAAGCTTTCATCGAGTTTGTATACACCGACTTCGCTCAGAACCGGAGTTTTTCCTTCAGGTGTGCTGACGGTAATGCGAACCTGGTCGGAGCGTACGGCTGTGGTGCGGGCAAGACGTTTCGGACCGATGGTATCGCCGGATTTCATGACTTTCCATTCGCCTTTGCTGTCTTTGTATTCCACTTTGTAGCTGTTGATGCGCTGACCATACTGGATGGCTTCTTCGATCGATACGCAGTCGAAGGTTTTCTGTCCGCCCAGATCGATCAGGATCTGACCTTCGTTTGTTCCATCGCTGGTGGACCAAACAGTCATATCGTCGTTATCGGCGAGTTTTGCGGGAGAGAATGCGGAATCCATGCCGCGAACATTGTTCGCTTTGATGGTTGCGCCCTGCGATTTGGCAAGGTTGATCGCGAAGGAGTTGTCGATTGCCGCGCCGAATTCGAGAGTGCGATCAGCGATTGCTTTATCGAGCGTTCCTTTGTCGTTTGCGGGGATGTTCAGCAGGAAGGTTGCGCCGTTGCCGACAGAACCGAAGTACATGTTTCCAAGATCGGTCATGGATTTCGGTGTTTTCTTGTTGTTGCCCCAGAACCATCCGGATGTGATGCGGGCATCGGCTTCCGGTACAGACCACTGGTTGCCGTCTTCCCAGCCGAGAGCGTAACTGCCCTGGTATCTGGCATCCATCGTGTTGTTTGCACGGTTGGTTTTAATCTTGGACCAGGTGTTGTCATGCGCGTAGCCGGATTCGTTGCCGATCCAGTGAACGGTGGTATAGGATTCAGCACCGAAGAGCATGCAGTCGGCATCATAGCCGGCTTCGATACCTTCATTTTTCTGAATGGTGTTGAACCAGCGATTGAAGTCGTATTCCTGCGCGTTCGCGCCGGAACCTTTGGCTCCATCCATCCATACTTCAACAAAGTGACCATTGTTTCCGTATTTGTCGGAACCAAGGATTTCCTGAAGCTGGTTGTCGTAGTACTCGTTGTAGTCGAGCGCGTCATCCGCGCTTCCAGCGGGAAGCGGATTGCCGTCGGCATCTTTGTAG
>CAOKFJ010000084.1 GCA_948467695.1 uncultured Allobaculum sp.
CTTCCTTTCTTCTTTTTCTCTTTTTCCTGTTCCCCATTATACGAATGTTTCAAGATTTGTTTCACGGTTCCTGAAAATTTTCATTCTTTATATGAAAAATGTTTGTTCTGCTCATAAAATTCAGAATTCATCAGACTTAAACAGAACTGCTATATTATTTTTACGAAATTATCATATTTAGTTAAATCTAAAGTCCCTTTGTCTGTCTGTACAAGACACCTTCTCTCACCCGCTTAATCCGCACATTTGCTTCTCTTCTGTTCGGTCATTCGAATTGCCTCGTTTTCTGCAGCCACGATAATAAATACAGAATCAATGAATCATCCTGATTCATCCATATACAAGGAGGTATATTATGACCAATTCAGACTCCCTGAACCTGTCCAAGGAACAGGTTCTTCAGACCGCGATCGAAATCCTTCGCAGCCACGATGACGAAGCATCCCTCGACACGCTGTACGAAGAATTCGCGGGACGTTTCGGCCGTCCTCTCGATGAAACAGAAGCCTCAAGCTTCAAAGAAATTATCGACGCATCCGACGCCGATCAGTGCCTCATCCAGCCCGACGGCACCTGCCGCTACATCAACACGGCGGACAACCAGAACTATCATCTGGAAATCAATGCCGACAAAGCCGGTAAAGCCAACGCAGCCGACAATCCTGTCTCCATGAAGGAAGCGCTCGAAACGGAAACATTCACGGAAGAATACACAACTGTTCCTACAGATGAGGCAACTGCCGTAATCGAACCCGTGCAGCTTGCCGACGCAGACTCCAAAGAAGGAAAAGCCGACCAAAAATTCCCTGATGGCACAGCTGATCTGTCTGCAGATGCAACCGCGTATGCCGAAGAAGCCATGGCTGCCGCTGATCAGACGCACACTGATCACAAAATCGAACGCTAGGATCGCCACATCGATCGTCTCAATGAAAAGATCGATCGCGAAAACGACAAAATCGCCAAGCACGAAGCGCAGATCGCCAAAGACAAATCCAAATTCATGAAAGATCTGCACGAAAAAGAAATTCATCACGATGAAAAGAGCATCGATCGCGCTGAAAACAAAATCGACAAGCTCGAACAGAAAATCGTCGACGAGCACTAAACGGCATTCCCCCGAGCCGAAAGACGCATCGACACCGCATTCCATTCGTACATATAGACATAGCTCCGGTTGAACCGGAGCTTTTCTGTTTTCCGTCTTCGTCGTACAAAGATGGTGCGATGCGTATGTTGCGTATGTATTGGATAAAACAGACAAAAGCAGCGAACACCTGCTGGATGTCCGCTGCTTTCGCATGAGGTAAGGGAGAAATTGCAGTTATGACAGCAGTGCTGAAAGCTCTGCCGGTTTGGTACGAATTCATTCAGACCGAGCGTCTGAATGAGAAAGCCGAAGGATTACGCCTGCGCAATCTTGTGCGGGTTAAGGATATTTTTCGGATCGAAGACCGCTTTGATGCCATTCATCAACGACATGGAATCCTGCGGCATCGACTGCTTGAGATACACCTTCTTGGCATAGCCGATACCGTGTTCGCCGGACACCTGACCCTGCAGTTCATAGGCTTTTTCATAAACCTTTTCCATGCCTTCGTTAAGACGCTTTTCCCACTCTTCGTCAGAAAGATCGTCTTTAAGGAAGTAAGCGTGCAGGTTGCCGTCGCCCGCATGACCGAAGCACTTGATGCGGATATCGACATCGTCCTGCAGTGCATGCAGGAATTCAACCATGGTATTGACGCGGTTTCTTGGAACAACCATATCGACTTCATCCATTGCGGTTGTCGAGCCTTTGATGGCTTCAAGGAATGCGCCGCGCGCTTTCCAGATGGAATCTTCGCGCTCTTCGGTATCGGAGATCAGCACATCGACAGCACCCTGTTCAAGACAGAGTCTGGCAACAGCGTCATAGTCTTTTTCAATATCTTCTTTTGTGTTGCCGTCGAATTTCAGAAGCAGATAGGCATTGGACTGCTTGTCTGGGAACTGTTTGCCCAGATACTGCTCCGCGTCTTCAATGACTTCGCGCTGCATGAATTCAATCGCGGTCGGGATATGTTTCGATTTGATAATGACCGGAACAGTCTCAATCGCCATTTTCAGCGTTGGGAACGGCACAAGCAGACTGATCGCTTTCTTGGGAAGCGGAAGCAGTTTGAGCGTGGCTTTAGTCACCATGCCAAGCGTTCCTTCCGCGCCGATGATCAGATCCTTCAGATCATAGCCTGAAGAGTTCTTTACAACTTTGCCGCCGAATTCAACTACATCGCCGTTAGGCAGAACAACTTCGAGTCCGCGCACAAAATCGCGGGTGACGCCGTATTTTACAGCGCGCATGCCGCCGGCGTTGGTGGAAATGTTGCCGCCGATGGTTGCGGATTTTTCACCGGGATCAGGCGGATAGAACAGATCGTTTTCTTCCACGAAAGAAGCCAGATCCATCAGCAGCACGCCAGGCTCGACAGTGACCGTCAGGTTTTCTTCGTCAAGTTCCAGAATGTGATTCATCAGCGTCGTATCGAGCAGAATGCCGTGTTCAAGCGGTACTGCCGATCCGACAAGACCGGTACCGGCACCGCGCGGAGTAACCGGAATCGTATTTTCAAATGCGTATTTCATGATCGCGGAAACTTCTTCTGTTGTCTTTGGACGGATAACCACATCCGGCAAAGAGAAAATTCCGCCAAGTTCATCGTGTCCGTAGTCTTCGCTGAGCGCGGGACCGAAAAGGACGCGGGAATCATCGTTGATGATGGCTTGAAGAGCGGCGATATCTTCGCCGGTCAGTTTTTTATATGTGTACTCAGGCATGATGAGCCGCCTTTCTCTGTTCAATTCTGTCAATCAGGGCCGGGACAATGTCATACATATCCCCAACCAGACAATAGTTCGCGGTTTTGAAGATCGGAGCATCCGGATCATTATTAATGGCGATGATCGTATCGGAATGATCCATACCGGCGGTAAACTGAACCGCGCCGGAGATGCCGATGGTGATGATCAGTTTCGGACGAACCGTTCGTCCGGACAGACCGATCTGTTTTGTCGCATCGAAAAGACCAGCCTCGACAAGAGGTCTTGTGCAGGCTACCTGTCCGCCAAGCAGTCTGGCCAGATGAGCAACCATTTCCATATCTTCGGGTTTCTTGAGCGCTCGTCCTGCAGCAATCAGGACTTCCGCGTTCTCGATGAGATCTTCTTTCGGTTTTTCGACAAGTTCGAGAACTTCGACATGAGAAATCAGTTTTTCGGGATCAATGTCGCATACGGTGATCTTTCCGGATTCCGTATTCTGACGTTCGGGAGCGTTCATGATTTTGTAGCGGACAGTCGCCATCTGCGGACGGTTGTTCGGTGTTTTGATGTGCGCCATGATGTTTCCGCCAAACGCCGGACGAATCTGCGACAGGTCGGTATTTTCTTCCATTTCAAGGATGGTGCAGTCAGCGGTCAGACCGGTTTTCATACGGGCGGCAACACGCGGAGCAAGCTGGCGTCCGACGGTAGTTGCGCCAATAAGAATGGAGGAAGGTTTGATCGTATGAATCAGATCTTCGAAGACACCGGTGTAGGGTTCGATTTCAAAGCGGGCAAGTTCAGGTTTGTCGTAAACGAAAACTTCATCGACACCGTAGTGCAGCACTTCGTGCGCTTTGTCTTCAATATCGCTTCCGGCAAACAGCGCGTACACGGGCTGATGCGTCACCTGAGACATTTCGCGGGCTTTGCCGATCAGCTCCCATGTGACGGGATGAATGTTTCCGTCTACATGGTCGACATATACCAGAATGCCTTTCCATTCGTCTTTATTGACCGAGGGTTTCGGTTTGTCTTCGACATATTCCACCGCGCCCTGCGGTCCTTTTCTTACGCACAGTCTGCACATTTTGCAGGCGGCATTGATTTCAAGATGACCATCCACAAGCTGCATTGCGCCAAATGGACACAGATCGACAAGGACCTGGGGATCATCGATTTTTTCGGGATGAAGAACAAGTTTAGCCATGGGGATACCTCTCTAGATAAAGCGGAGTTCGGCAAGCTTTTCGCTTAGCCTGTCCGCAAGGATGTCAGCCGGTTCGTTCCAGGTTTCCTGATCGTGCGATACATCAGGCGGGAAAATGCGCTGAACCTGAGTCGGCGAGCCGTTCAGTCCGTAATGATCGGGATTCTGGTCATCCATATCTTTGAGCGACAGAATTCTGATTTCGCGATTTGCAGATGCGCATTTGCGCACGTAGGACGGCAGACGGGGCATGAAGATGTCTTTGTCGACCGCGAGCAGACATGGCAGTGTTACACGGGCGATTTCCACTTCATCGGGAAGATCCATCGCGACGGTAATGGTTTTGTCCGTGACTTCGCGAAGTTCGACAACGTTGGCAACACTGGGAATGTGGAGGCATTCGGCAATTTCGCTGCCGACCTGCGCAGTGTCTCCATCTGTTGTCTGCTTGCCGCAGAGAATCAGATCGAAATCGCCGGCAGCTTTAATGCCCTGCGACAGCGTGTAGCTGGTCGCGAGCACATCGGCGCCGCCAAAGGCGCGGTCAGAAACGAGTGTTCCGGAATCAGCGCCCATGGCATATGCTTCGCGGATCACTTCCTTCGCCTGAGGAGGTCCCATAGAAATGACATGCACGCTTCCGCCAAGCTGTTCGCGAATGCGGAAGGCGGTTTCCAGAGCGTACAGATCGTACGGGTTCATTTTGGAGGCTGCGCCATCACGCTTGATGACACCGGTCACCGGATCCACTTCGACTTTATTGGATTCCGGCACCTGTTTGATGCAGACAAGAATTTTCATACTAGACTCCTGCAGCCGTTCGGGCTGATTGTGTTGAAGAGAACAGAAACGGAGAACCAGAGACGGGATCGGGGAATCCCTGCTGTCAGCAGCGAACAGCATTTCTCTAAATTGGTCCTACCAATTTCTTTTGACGCCTTCATGTTAACGCTTACAGAAGAAGTCTTCAAGAGATACACTCATTACATTTCTTGCGATGCGATTCATACTCAATCTGCTTTCTGTTTTCGCTTCACAGTAAAAACGCGCAAAAAAAGGACCGGCTGTCTTTGCGATGCAGACAAAACCGGTCCTGATAATCGTTTTGATGTATTTCAGATTGCATTTTTATGGAAATGCGAACCCGAACAAAATGAATGAAAAAATTTTGTTCTAGAACATTGCTGTATAGCCGATATGCTCCTCAAGACCCGAGCGGCTCTTGTCCAGATCGCATTCAACGAGGCCTTCCGCGAGTTTGCGGTGCGCAAGTTCAAGCATATTTCGGCTTTCCATTCCCTCTATGATGCGCTTGCGCATCGACTGGATATAGCGGTCGATAAACGACATCAGCGCTTTATAGTTGGAAATGAGAAAATCGTTTCCGCTTGCCTGCACAAGCAGTTCGTGCAGTGTGCGGTCGTATTCCAGGCGTTCTTCTTCCGTCTGCGCTTCTTCCAGACAGTGTACCGTGTGCATGACCGCCTGCTTTTCTTCGGGTGTGATGCGCAGAATCGCCAGCGGCAATGCTTCGCGCTCGATCATCCAGCGAAATTCCGCGACTTTGTCTTCATTGACGCCTTTGAGAAAATACATGAACCCCAGCATTTCCGACATTGTCTCGTCAAAGTTAAGCGAAATGAAGTTTCCCGATCCATGCATTGAACTGACGACGCCGATATTTTCAAGAACTCGAAGTCCTTCTCGAACCGAATTGCGCGAAATGCCGAGTGTTTCGGCGAGCACGCGTTCTGTCGGCAGTTTGTCTCCGGGCGAAAGCGCGCCATCGCGGATCTGGTCTTTAACAAAGCGGACAACCTGTTTGTAGGTCTTAGGCATCTCCTGCCGTTCCATCATCTGTCTGTTTCCTGTCTCCTGCATAGCCTTACCATCGCCTTCCTGCCGTCAATACGGCGTTCTATTGCTTCATCTTAGTGAGTTTAAATTCGCTTTGCACGAACAACGTCCGCAAAAAGTCATTTTTTCTCAAAAGAGGAAACGCATTCAGGGCAAATATATGGTTTTTGCAACATTTTTACTCAAAGAACTTTATTCAGTCGAAATATGAATATATTAATAATCGTGCTTTCTCAGCTTTCCATATACACTGTATTCAGATTTCGAAGTCCATTAGTATGCTGTTTTGCTTTAATTGGACTTGCAGGGAGATTGTTTATGCGTATTCGTCCGTACTGTCCAGATGACTGTCCAAAACTCATCCATCTCTTTAAAGACACCATTCACCGCGTCAACGCCAAAGACTACACGCCAGAACAGATTGCGGTATGGGCAGATGCGCCGATTGATCTGAACAAATGGAACGAGCGCTTTGAACATAGTCATACGCTGGTTGCTGTAATCGATAACGAGATTGCCGGATTTGCCAACATGGAAGAGTCGGGATATCTCGACTGCCTGTATGTGCATGCAGACCATCAAAGAAAAGGCATTGCTTCAACGCTGTGCGATGCGCTTGAAGCCTCGTGCCAGGCATCAGCGTTTATTACCGAAGCCTCCATTACCGCCTCTTCTTTTTTCCTGAAGCGCGGATATGACATTCTCAAAAAGCAGACCGTTGTTCGAAGCGGCATCGAACTGACCAACTTTGTCATGTGCAAATCCGCATCAAATTCCTGACATCCCCCCCACGCGCTGATCTTTCCCGCCTGTATCCCAAAGGAAAATATACTTATCTATTCACAGGAGACCTCTATGCCCTCAACACCTTCTTTTCTGCACTTTGTTCTCGAACAGTTATCTTCCATCGAGTACGTTTCTACGCGTCCGATGATGGGTGAATACCTTCTCTACTTCAAAGACAAGCTTGCCGGAGGCATCTATGATGATCGCCTCCTGCTCAAACCTGTACCCGCAGCGCTCGCCGCCTATCCAGATGCGCCGATGGAAGAACCGTATCCCGGAGCGAAATGCATGCTCATGGTCGAAAACGTCGAAGACGGTGATGCTCTTGTTCGATGTCTGGAAGCGATGTATGACGACCTTCCAGCGCCGAAGAAAAAAGCGCCAAAAAAGCCACGCTCCAAAACTGCCTCGAAATAATCCTGAACCCTCAGCACACAGTCTTTATCTGGATGGCGCAAAGCTTCAAACAAGACCTGTCCAAGCTTTATCCATTGCACAAACTGACAGCGCCGAACTCTGCATAAGACAGATGTTCGGCGCTGTTTGGTTTAATAAAATGCTGATCTGTTTCAGCTCGTTATCGAATATCGTTCTTTTCCCAGACAAAAGTCTTTGCCTTCAGCTCTCGAATCCGCTTTTCAATCTCGCAA
>CAOKFJ010000085.1 GCA_948467695.1 uncultured Allobaculum sp.
CGAAAATGAACAAACCAATTTAGTTTTTTTCAGTATCGAAAAATCGGTAGGACAAGTGGCTGAAATCGGTTACACTTTTATCATCCCGCCTGGTGCGGCTGGGAAATATGATGTTTTATACGAAAGAGAAAGGATTATACGTTTTATGAAAAAGAGATTGTGCTCTGTACTTCTCGCTTCCATGCTTGCTGTGCCTTCAGTGGTGCCGCAGTATGCAATGCATGTATTTGCCGAAGAAATGGCTGTAGATGCAGCAGAAGATACAGCGGCTCCTATTTATTCTCATGAAGAAAAATTCACTGTAACGAACGGAACGGGCGCTGTTCTTGCCAGTGAAGAAGAAGTTGCGGCTGCAGCGCAGCTTGAAAGCATGACATTTGAGGCAACGTTCACGGCTACGGGCAGCGGTGTACAGAGCCTGCTGTTCATTGGCGACAGCACAAACAACGCGCACTACACCAGCATTTATCTGATGAACAGCACTCTGGGCATCGAGTGCCAGGATAAAAAAGTGTCCAATGGATTCCCCTACAGAACTTCGATCGCGACCACAGGCATTGATTTTACTCAGGAACATCACATTGCCGTGACTTTTGAAGCAAACTCTAAAATCATTTTCTACCTCGATGGAGAAAAAATTCACGAAGCTAGTGTAAGCAAAAACTTTGCCAAGGACGTCCTGACCGATGTTGACTATCTTGGCTTTGGAAACGGAAAGCGCGGAACGGGCAACGGCTATCCGATGAGCGGCACCATCAGCAACATCAAATTATTCGATCACGCAAGAACCGCCGAACAGATCAAACAGGATCAGTTTGGAAACGTTGAAACTGTCGTCTGGGCAGGCGACTCTGTATTCAACACAACTGAAACCCTCAAAACCGTAACGGATACCGAGACGATCGATTCGATCAAAGGCATGACTGAAGGCAGCTGGAGCACACGCTTCCGCTTCGATGCTGAACCTACAGACAACCTGATTTATCTGGCTGGACTTTCCGATGGCGGACAGAACCGAGATTTCGTCGGTCTGTATGTCATGAAGAAAAACGGCGGATGGGTTGCCGGTATCGATGCACCGGATAAAAACATCGGCGCTTCTGTAGCTATTCCATCCACCATCAACATTACCGATACCGCGTGGCATGACCTTGTCGCGGTACGTTCGGGTACAAACTGGACCTTCTACATGGACGGCACAAAACTGGGCGAAGCCGCATCCGGCGGAGAAGGTTTCTTCAGCACGCTGACCAACCCGAACGCGCTGACAACAGGCTTTGTGAAAAAACAGAATACGGGCGTTCAGCATCCTCTTAACGGATCGATCGAAAACGTGAAGATCTACTCCGGCAAACTGAACGATGCCGAAGCGAGAATTGTCTCCGCTCCGCTCGCAAAATCCGGTGTGCTTGAAGCAGACCTGAGCAATGCGTACAAGTCTGATCTGAAGACACTGTTTGAAGTTGGCTATGACGGTTCGAGTGCATACCGCATTCCCGCGCTGCTGACAACAGACAAAGGCACTGTTATTTCGTTTATCGACAAACGTAACGACGGCTTTGGCGACCAGGGCAACATCGACTTTGCCATTCGCCGCAAAGAAGCCGGATCTTCTGAATTCGACGAACCCATCATCGTCTCCGACCTGCTCAAAAACACCACCGGCGGAAAATCCGCGCTGATGATCGACTCTGTTGTTCTGCAGGATCTTGATGAAAACTCTCCGCATAAAGGACGCATTCACGTTCTCGTGGATATGTTCACTGAATCTCAGGCTGCCATGAACTCCGGCGCTCTGCAGGAAGGCGACCAGTATGTGCATATCGGCGAAAACGCCTATCGCGCAGTATACAAAGACGGCGAAACAGCGCCCTACGCTGTTGTTGAAGAAAACGGACAGGGTGTTGTATACACAACTGTAACAACCGATGGCGAAACAGCGCTTGGCGAAAAGACAGACTACACTGTAACGCTGCATACAGCTGCACCATACCAGCAGCTTGGAAACCTGTACAAAGCAGGCGAATACAAAGGCAACATCTTCATGAATGAAACCGGTCCGGACAAAGGCGAACTGCATATGCAGAAAGCCATGTTCATCTGGCAGTTCACTTCCGATGATGATGGAAAAACATGGTCCGAACCGAAAGATATCACTCCGCAGATCAAAGAAGACTGGATGATCTTCCTTGGCACCGGCCCCGGACGCGGCGTACAGCTTGAAAACGGACGCCTTGTCTTCCCGGTTTACTCTGCTCACCGCAACATGGGCGCTTCGCAGTCCTCTGCCATCATCACTTCCGATGACTATGGCGAAACATGGACGCTCAAAGATTCCCCGAACAAAGTATGGGGGTATGATCGCGAAACCATGACTTCCGGCTATCTGCTGACGGAAGCACAGCCTGTACAGCTTAAAAACGGCGATGTGCTCCTGTTCATGCGCAATACCAAAGGCAAAATCCTCTATGCGGTATCGCACGACAACGGCGAATCCTGGAGCGACATTATCGAAACACCGGTTTCCGCTGCATACTGCCAGATGTCGGCCATTACCTATACCGGAAAAGACGGCAAAGAATACGTTCTTACCGCAAATCCGACAGCGCCAAACCGCGACAACGGTATCTTGACACGCGCTCTCGTTAAAGAAGACGGAACACTTGAATGGGATCTGGAAAACCAGAAACTGATTGAGCCGACCGGCTACGCCTATTCCTGCCTGAGCGAAATCGCTCCTGCTGAAGATGGCACAAAACGTTTTGGTCTGTTCTACGAACTCAACAACGATCCGATCTCGCTCGAATACGTTGAATTTGACGAAAACTATCTTTCCGCTCCCAAAGCGGCGCTTGAAACCTTCACACCTGTATTCAACAGCGTGGATGCAGCTGTGGATGGAAGCACCATCACCGTAACCGCGACATCCAACCAGCGTCTGTTCGCTGCCGGAAATGTAGCGCTCAATGTGAAGTGCGGTGAAGAAATCGTGGCTCTGCCGATGACTTCCGAAAGCGGATCCGCAACCGTGACGTTCGAGGGCACTCTGCCTGAAGGCTTTATTGGTGTCGTTTCTCTCGAAGGCATCGACTTCGAAAATGCCGAACTGAGCAACGTCAACGGTCTGAATGTAGCTGTTGAAAAACAGCAGCTCGCAGACAACTCCGTTATCCGTCCGACAGCCGTTATTTCGTACACTTCTCAGTTCTCCGACTCTACAGCGGAAGATACTGATGGTGCGGCAGTCAACATTATTGATGGAAACGAGAGAACTTACTGGCATTCGCATTACAACAATTCCCGTGTAATGCCGCAGCAGGTTACTTTCGATATGGGCAAGGAAGTTACCGTTGACCAGCTGAACTTCCTCAACCGTCAGAACAACACCAACTCGATGTGCAAGGACTTCCGTCTGGAAGCGAGCACGGATGGCGAAAACTGGACGCTTGTGCTGGATTCCGCAATGCAGAACACCAAAGCATGGCAGTCCGTACCGTTTGAAAAGACAACCGCCCGCTACTTCCGTTTCTGGGAAGACAACAACTACAGCGATGCGCTGTGGGCAACAATCGCCGAACTCAACTTCAACGTTGCTCTTGAAGGCGTTGACCGCTCCGGCGATACAAGCCGCCTTGAAGCGATGATCAAAGAGGTAGAGACGCTCGAACCCGGAAAAACACAGGCTTCCTGGGCTGTCTTTGAAGCAGTGATCAATGAAGCAAAAGCACTCTGTGAAGCAGGCGTAGCCGGTCAGTCGACAATCGATGGCATGATTACGACTCTGCGCACAGAAAGCCGCAAACTTGTCGTTGCTGATGAGCTCACCGCTCTGATCGCCGACTATAAGAAACTTTCTTCCGACAGCTTCGAAGCTGAAGGATGGGCACCGTTCAAAGCCGCTCTGGATGCAGCAGAAGCCGGTGTTGAAGAACTCGCTACACAGCGTGCTGTTGACAACACCATCATGAACCTGCGCTATCTGCACGCTCAGCTTGTGGAAACAGGTGAAACACCTGATCCTTCGGATGTTGTGAAGACTCTGCTCCAGTTTGTATACGACACAGCCGACAGTCTCAAAGACAAAGCTGCCGAGTACAAAGCGGATGGCTTTAATGCAATGAACGAGACCAAAGTCGAGGTTAAAGCTGTTCTGGATAATGAAAACGCAACCCAGAAAGAAGTGGACGATGCATCCAGCACCCTCAACCGCAAACTGCTTGAAATGCGTCTGCTTCCCTCGGAAGACAAACTTGTTGAGTTTCTCGAATCCCGCAAGTAATTCTTCAAACACATACCGCTAGGTGCATCACTGAAAGCACAGGACGCATTGTGGACAGGCATTTCTCAACGCTATCCCGTCAATGGCTCAAGTCATCCTGTTCACAGGTTTTGATATTCTTCGACCTGTTACAAACACTTTTCTTACCAACCGCGAATCCCCATCGTCCTGACGACGATGGGGATTTTGTGTAATTGGCGGATAAAGAAAAAGCCGTCCTGAATAGACGGCTGCAAGGCAGGATTATTTCCAGATGCTGACCAGTTCCACACTGTCATAGGCAGGAACTTTTTCATCCGGAGTGAAGGCGCAAGAATATTTGCGGTCGCTGAGCGTTCCGTTGTAGTCGTAGAGCTGGGCATACACAACCTCGCCATTGTTTTTGTAGATGATGTTGACATTGCCGTACACCGAATCATCCGGCTCGTCAGCGTTTGGACGCTCAACCGTGAAGACAACAATACCATTCTGGTTTTCTACTCCATCGGAATCGATTGTGAACGTTGAACGATCCTCTTTGTGATGATTCTGATAGATCTTGAACAGCTGCTCATCTGTGGCATTTTCATCATCGGCTAGGTAGCTGTATTCGGAGATGGGAAATGCATCGAAATGCTCTGTCTGTACCTGAATATCGATATCGGACAGATCAATTTCTGTCGCGGCGTCATCTTCATCATTTACTGTTTCTTCATCTTCCCATTCATCGGGAATATACAGATTATCCGTATCAAAGACAGCTGTCAGCCACAGTTCTTTGCAGTCATGACCCATATCGGCGCTCTCATACCAGTTGCCCAGTATTTGTCCTGTGTTCGTATCAGTTGCTGTTACAGAGATTGAACTGATCAGCTGCGCATAGGGATCAATTTTCGTGATCTTCAGAGGAGCATAGATTTTGTCTCCGACCAGCTGCGGATTGAAGACTTCATAGTCGCAATAATCTGACGCGTCAACGGCTGTGGAAGCATACGAAGAATACATGTGATCTTCATAGCGCTCATAAATCAGACTCGTCGAGAAGATGAGCGCAAAAGTGATCAGTGCGGCTTTTCCGGGATGAAAGCGGGAAAGAAACCCTCGTTTGTGCTGCACTCGATTATTTACAGAGCCTTGCGCAGTAAAGCGAGGCATTTCGGCATTTCCGCCTGTATAGGAATTGGAATTGTAACTGCTGGTTGAAAAATCCTCCTGCTCCTCATTTGACTGGAACTGTCCAGGCATAGGAATCTCCTTTCGAGAATATGTAAAACTTCGATCAAATGCAGTTTCGCATTGAAACGGCAATGAAAAGAGGATTGAATCAAATGAGTCTGAATAGACATATGCTTCTTTCTTCTGGATGATCAGCAAGCAGATTTGAGGAAGACAGAATGAAGGGTTTCAGGAAATTTGCTGATCATTGACAAGATACTTTCTGTTTTCTTTGGCAATTCAGACGAACGATTTTGATAAAATTATATCAAACGCGCGGTTGAGCAGGGTCAATCCTTTTTCAATCGTCACAACTTGCAAACTGCATGTCATATGCATGGAAAGGAATTGGCTATGTCTTCGAGAACACGTAGAAAAGGCATGAAAAGCGCCGGTGAAATGAGATTTATGGGGAAATTCGTTTATCTCATCATTTTCAATTTTCTGTGGATGGCTTCATGGGGAATCGCTTTCGATGCATCACGCATCTTTACGCTGATCTTTCTGGCACTCGGCTTTTTCAGTCTGTTCTGCTGTCTGGTTATGATCTGGGCGATGCTTCCGTTTGGAAAGAAGAAAAACGTGCAGCCGATCCAGAGTGCGCCTGCGCCTGCAATGCCGCGACCTCCTCTTCCCAAAAAGCTTCCGCGTGAGTATCAGGAACCTCTCGATAAACTTAAATCCAGTCTTTCCTATGTGAAGAATCGTCAGATTTCCGTCAACAAACTGATTGAATCCATGTTTGAAGGCTCGGCTATTTCCATTGCCCGCTATCAAAGCGTACTGAATGATGCTGTCCAGGTTATGGAGGAAAACTACGAACATGCCTGCCAGGCGGCTCAGCTTTTCAATATTTCCAAGCCCACGAAGAATCGTATTGATATTCTGAACGTGTATGTGCAGGATTCCCATACCATCGTCAAAGAGATCGACGAAGTCGTTGACGGACTGCTCGAAATGCGTCAGTCGAGCGTTCTTGCGGATGGCGAGCGCCTCGATCAGCGCCTGGAAGAACTCGCAAAAACGACCAAGTACTATCGCGGTTCCAACTAGGGAGGATTGCTTTGGACTGCAATTCGCTATTTACGTCTACGCAGTTTCATCGCGACCGCTCGAAAGCGCAAAATACCATAAAACGAAAAAAAGAAGCTGCCGCGCTCAACGATATGCATCGAAAACAGCGCGGCAGTTTTTTATCTGAGAGATTTGAATGGTCAGATTCCAAGATAAACGATTTCAACGGAATCAAAATCAGGAATTTTATGAGAAGAATAAAACGAATCCGTTCGCTTGTAATTGGAAAGATCGCCATGAATTCTGAAGGGTTGAGCATATACTACTTCTCCCCCTTTTTTGAACAGAATATCTACGGTGCAGGAAATACGATCGTTGGGTTTATAAGCATTCGGACATTCTATTGTGAAGACAAGCGGGTCCGTAGCGAGTCCCGATCCTTGAGAAATAATCGTGTAAATCTGCTTGTTGAATTCATCAAGCTTCAGATTTTCCTGAAATAATTCTTCATCAGAGGCGTTGGGATTATCTGAGAGAAAATCATATTCCGAGATATGAGTCGTGATGGAACCTGAGGATTCTAGGTTGAATACAACAGAAGGATCAGTCCAGAAAGACTGAGGAATATCCGTAAATACAACCGTGACCCAAAGCGTATCGATATTAAAATCCATACTAACATCTATCCATTCCTGCTCCAGAAACTCTCCGGTAGCAGCATCCAGTGCCGACACGTAAACAGCACCAGCATGATGCGTCCTTGTAAAGTAGACAGAGGAAATATCTAA
>CAOKFJ010000086.1 GCA_948467695.1 uncultured Allobaculum sp.
GACGGTACTGCTTCCCGAACTGAAAAAACGCTACCCGGCATTTGAAAATGTGACGATCGATGAGCTTCATGCCATGATCAACGTTTCCAAGCCCTCTCTCATTCGTACTGAAGCGGACGAGCTGACCTATCCCTTCCATATTCTGATCCGCTACGAAATCGAGAAAAAAATGGCAGACGGAACGCTCGACTACGATACACTTCCTCAGCTGTGGGGCGATCTGTACGAAAAGTATCTCGGCGTGCGTCCTGCCAATGACAAGGAAGGCCTTTTGCAGGATATGCACTGGTCTGCCGCAAACATCGGCTACTTCCCCAGCTATGCTTTGGGTTCCGCCTATGCGGCGCAGATTTATGAAGCGATGTGCAAAGATATCGACCCGGAAGCTCTGCTGCTTGAAAACCGCTTTGATGTCATCGCCAAATGGCTCGAAGACCATGTTCACCGCTACGGCGCGTCCAAAACCATGCGCGAAATCGTAGAAGAAGTCAGCGGCAAGCCTTTCGATCCGCATATCTACACAAGCTACCTCAAAGACAAATACACTCGTCTGTACAACCTCGACGCCATCGAAGACTAATCTTCCTGTTTTTTCTATACAGGACGCATTGTTCTTCTGTGCAGATTCAAAGATTTAACCGCCATCTCGTGATGGCGGTTTTCTTTTGAGTGTGTGCAAAGGTGTCTGCAGATTTTGTTGTTAAGATGAACACGAAAGAAGAAAGGGAACGAAAGGAGTAATAATGTCTGATTCAACAACTCAAAACGGATTGACACCCATGCAGCGCAATCTCGCGTTTGCCGGATGTTTTTTCCTCGCCATTTCCATGGCTGCCTTCGGTCTGTCTCTGGCCAATATCCAGGGACCCGTACTGGAGCAGCTTGGCGGTATGGACGCCTTTTCACTCGTTACGTCCCTGACTTCTGCCTCGCTGTGCCTGATGACGCCGGTCGGCGGTTCTCTTATGGACAGCATGGGCACCAAAAAGCTGGTGCTGTGGTTCGGCCTGATCAACTGCGCCTGCGGTATTCTTCTCGCTTTCGCCTTCTCGCTGCCCATTTATCTCATTCTTCGTGTCGTTCTCTCGGCATGCATGGGCGCTTTTGCATCCGTACCGTTCATTGCGGTACGCCAGATCTATCCGGCAAAAGACGTTCCGAAATTTGTCGGCTTTCTGTCTGCCGCCATCGCGGTCGGCGGCTTTGTCGGCTCATGGGGCGCGGGCTGGCTGCTTGATCACGGCATGACGGGAATCGCTTCCGCCTTTCCGACCATTTTTCTTGCCATCGGTATTTATCTTGTTGTCCGCTATATTCCTGACAGCAAAATCCATCCCGGCAATCACATGGACTGGATCGGCTTCGTTCTGCTTGGCATCTGCCTTTTCGCGCTCGTATTCTGGCTCAACTATGGACCGACTCTTGGCTGGGGTTCCACTTTTGAAATCATCTGCGGCACACTGACCATCGTTTCTCTGATCGCATTGATCTATGCGGAAACCAAAGTCAAATCTCCGCTGATTCCGCTGACTCTGTTTAAAAACAATGTGTATGTCATCGTTCTGATCATCACCGGTCTGCTCAGTGTCTATTTGACCGCTATCAATGCCTACGTTCCGCAGGCGATGCAGCAGCTGATGGGTCAGGCGGCTTCGATCAGCGGCACTGTTCAGATTCCGCGCACCATTCTCTCGATTCTCGTTCCTGGCATCGCCGGCATCTGGGTCGCCAAAAAGCTCTCCAACTACTGGAAAGCCTTCGCGCTTTGCGCCGTGTTCATCCTCGTGCCGATGGCATTCCTTGTATTCATCGGACCGCACATGCCGGTATGGTTTGTCTTCGTCATGCTTGGCATCACCGGTGTTGCCGATCCTCTGCGTACGGTATCTTCGATTCCTGCTGCGCAGATGCTGCTTAAACCGAAAGATCTCGGTATCGGCACATCGCTTGTCGGTTTCATTATTTCCCTCTCCGGTGTGCTCGCTTCTTCCTTCTTCGCCATTGCCTACAACGATCTCGTTGTCGCTACACCAGGCACAGTCGGCATGACACAGGGCATCGATACCGTTCTGCTTATTGCCGCTGTATCTGCTGTCATCGCTCTGCTCATGGCCATCTTCCTTTTCCGTCCGAAATTCCCGAAAGCGCTCGCCGCTCTGCATACCGAGATGGAACAGGAAGAACTGGAAAAAAGCGGAAATAAACCGACTTCCTTCCAGAAAGAAGCTTCTGAACACATGATTCACTAAACGCTCATTCATTCGGATTTTTACTGCATGCAATTTTATATGCAGACGCGGCGGCTTTTCTCATCCAGAACAAAGCCGGCGCTTTTTCGTCTATCAAAAAAGCCGAAGCGGCTAACTTCGGCTTAGAAACTGTATACATTCAATTGTTCGAGCATTCTGTGCCTTCGATCTTTCTTCTCGATCTATTGCGCGCTTTGAACAGAAGGAATTTCTTTTCCGTCTTTCATGCCGTGAATCTCGAAGAAAATCTCGCCGGGCGCTTCATCCTGGTACAGCTCGCTGAAATCGATGTTCATCTTCTCCAGCTTTTCGCGATCGGTTTCATGACCGGTCAGATAGCGGACATCCAGACGAAGCAGATCATAGGGATTGAGGTTGATCTGCAAAGCATCCGCGCTGGGATTTTCGAATGTTGTGGGCTTATTGCCCTCATTGAGCGTCACCGTCATATTGGCATAGCGGTTATACGCCGCGTCGTATTTCAGGTCGGGATCAATCTTCTTCCACTTGTCATAATCCGGATAGAAATTGGTCGAATCGAGCATTTTAATGCCGTTGGCAAGAAGCAGATTCTGTGTCCTCTGCGTATCAAGAGCGAGCCACCAGGCATCCGGATCTTCCCTTGCGATTTTAACGGCTTCCTGCACGATCGGATAGTCTGTTACACAAGCGGTTCCCTTCATGATCGGATTGACCAGGCAGCCGGTCATGACTGTCCATGCCGTCATCGAGGCAAAGAACAGTTCTCTAAAACGGGTAAAGGAAAGCCAGAACACAAAAGCGAGCAGGATGGAAGCGGCAAGGAAATACCATTTTCCATGAGATCTTGCCAGGTAGCTTGGCATCATCAGCGCATCGCACTCGTACAGCGACAAAAACAGATACACAACGCACACGATTGCGCCAAGTGTCTTTTTATGCGGAATATCCGTTTTCCAGATGACGCTGACAAACCATAGCGTGAACAGCGCGCACGTCAGACCATGCACAGTCTGCATACGGTTGCACATCGACAGAAGCGTCGCTTTCGCCAGCCATGCCGGAATCGGAAAGAGCATGAAGATCGTTTCAATCACGATCGCGATCGCGAACACATCGCCGACAAAGCGGTCGGGATCGTTTTTCTTTTTCAGGAAATACCAGAGAATCGGATAAAACAGCAGACAGCCGATGCCGAAATGGTTGAACTGCGAAAACTCGCTGTTGTTGAGCAGTTCGGGATTGACGTAGATCGCCCAGGGCGCCGCGACATTATTGAACATCTGGTAGACGCGTCCATACCCGCCCACAGAAATGCGCTCTCCGGGATAAACGGTATGCATCGTCAGTTCAATTCCATCGCGCATGCTCCAAAGCGAGACGCCAAGAAGCAAGCCTGTGCCAAGGATCACGGCCGCAATGTTGAACCATATGGTTCTTGTCCATTCAATATCCTCACGATCGCGAATCAGACACGCGATCATCAAACACAGCATAAGCACGCCGCAGGGCACCTGCAGCGCAGGGAAAATGGCCAGCGTAAATCCGCACAGCGAGCAGATGCTTAAAAGCGTCATCCCCCATTTTTTCCAGCCTTTGCAGGCAAAGAAGTAATAGCCGCAGTCAAAGAGAATCATCGACCACATCATCACATCGAAAAAATGAGGCGAAAACCACCACTGCATCGCCGGGGCAAACAAAATGAAGAAGCCTCCGAACAAGCCCATATAGCGGCTTCGCGTCAGCACCAGCGTCATTTCAAAAGCCGCCATGAACGTCATGATCGTCTTGAACGAGGTGTACCAGGCGAGACCTTTGGCATTGCCGAAAAGCAGATAGCCCCATGTCTGCGGCTTGCCAAGCAGCGAGAGGGCAAGCACAGGCGCATTGTAGCCCATGATCATATCCTGACCGCTTACCGACATCTGATGGGAAATCTGCTCATAACCGTTGTAGTACTGCGAGAAGTAATATGGCAGCTGCACATTGTATTCATCCGCGCGAAACGCATGCGGTGCGCCGAAAAGCACAGAACTCTGCACCTCAGGCGTGTCGCCGTATATGGCGGCATATGCCGCCGCGGATGAATTGTGAATCTCAAAGATCACAAGCAGCGCGAAAACAATCACCGCGACAATCCATCTCCAGCGAATCAGAAAGTCCACGACCTCTTTCATCTGCGAAGCATACTTCAGGCGCATCAGGTTGAGAACCATCAGACAGGCACCCGTCGGCAGAATCAGCGCGGAGTTGTCAAGCCATTTATAAATCAGAAGCGTGGCAATAGCGATCAGCAGAGAAGAAAAGAGAATCATGAACGGCTCGCGCCATTTCCCGGCTCTATGCCTGATTCTCGTATCCATCAAGCCTCTCCTCTGGTTTGCCTGAGCGCTTCTTCAAACGTTTTGCGCGTTTCTTTCTGCTGACGAAGAATCGTCAGATCGCGTTCAAATTCATGTTTCTGGTTTTTGCGAAGACTCGTCAGGATCACACCGGTAAAGAAGCACAGCATGGTCATCACACCAAGCATGCCCGTCATGATCAGGGTTGGAATCTTGTCCACCACTCCGGTATTCAAAAAGCTGACGAAAATCGGAATGAAGAACGCAAGCGTCACAATCAGAAGGAAAAGCGAAATCCATGAAAAGAACGCGAACGGTTTTGTATCGCGCAGCAGCGTACCGATCGTGCGAAGCACTTTAAAGCCGTCGCTGATCGTATTAAGCTTGGAAACCGATCCTTCCGGACGGTCGCGGTATTCCACTTTTTCTTCGGCAAGCGACATATTGCTGTCGAGCGCGAAAATCGTCATCTCTGTTTCAATCTCAAAGCCTTTGGATGTCACAGGAAACGCTTTGACGAAATCCCAGGAAAACGCGCGAAGTCCCGTCATGATATCGCGCACATTCGCCCCGTAAAACTGGTTGATCAGCGCGCGCACCAGGCGGTTTCCGGTGTTATGGAACGGTCTTTTGTTTTCGGTAAAATAGGTCGACGACAGACGATCCCCAATCGCCATATCCACGCCGTCTTCTTCCACCAGACGGGCGAGTTCAATCGCGTCCTTGGCAGGATAGGTGTCGTCTCCATCCACCATGATGTACACATCCGCTTCAATGTCGCGAAACATGGAGCGAACAACATTGCCTTTGCCCTGTTTGTGCTCATAGCGCACGATCGCTCCGGCTTTGCGCGCGATCTCGTCGGTGCCATCGGTCGAGTTGTTGTCGTAAACGTATATATCCGCATGCTCAAACACTCTGCGATAATCGGTAATTACTTTTTCAATTGTCTTCGATTCGTTGTAGCACGGAATCAGAACTGCAGTTTTTGTCATACAGAACCTCCGTCTTCCATTTTACGTTCTTGTGCTTCAGGCATACAACTTTTCATGCGTCTGCCCGACAAAGTGAAATATTTCAATTTTTTATTGTTGTTTTTTTCATCGCCGTTATGTAAATAAAAAGAAGATCCGCGTCCGAATCTTCTTTTTTCTCTATCAGGAATATGTTTATCTTTTCTTTCCGCAGTTTCATTCGAACAGCAGTCTGCAGACTCTATGCGTTCAGATTTTCCAGATGTGGGAAGACGATGTAAAGATCTGTTCTTTGTGCTTTATGATGCGCGCGCCCATCATGATCTGCGCCGCGGCAACAATGCCGACGCCGATCAAAGTCGCCCACGGATATACATCCGGCGCGAGGAAGCAGACAGCGGCGATCAGCCAGCCGATCACAAACAGAGCGCCCAGTGTCGACACTCTGCCCGAGGATGTAGGAATGGAATCCACCAGATCTCCTAAGAAGAAAGAGATTACCAGCAGATACGACAGGCAGGTAAATGCCATAAACATTCCTCTGACCAGACACATGATCAGAAACACAATGTTAATGACCAGTGCCGGAAGCTGTTCCCATTGAAATCGTTTCATCCTGATTCACGCTCCTTTACTTCGGACCGCTCTTTCGAAACTTTTTCGGCGTATGACAGCACTGAAATCAGTCTTCGTTGGTAAAACGCGGACCGGGTTCGTATACTTTTGCCGCTTCGACGATCATCTGCGCGCACTTTTCAAGAGGCAGACGGCTTGTATCGATGCACAGATCGTAGAAGAAGGATTTTCCCCATTTGCGTCCGGTGAAGTACTGATAATGCGCTTTGCGCCGGCGGTCCTTGTCGCGCAGACGCTTGTCAATGCTTTCATTCGTTTCGCCATACTCTTCGAGAATTCGTCTTTTGCGTGCTTCTTCATTGGCGAAGATGAAGCAGCTGAGCACATTCGGTTCATTGCGCAGCAGGAAGTCGGCGCAGCGTCCGACAAGCACACAGTTTCCTTTCTTGGCAAGCTCGAGAATCACTCGAGTCTGCGCTTCGAACAGCTGTTCATTGAGATTGAAGCTGAAACTGCTGCTCGCGAGCATGGACATGAAACGATCCTGCTCTTCTCCGTTTTTCGCCACGAATTCTTTGGCGAAGCCGCTTTCGGCTGCGATTTTCTCGACCAGGTTCCAGTCGTAGAAATCGTATCCGAGCTGGGCGGCAACCTGTTTTCCGATGGTGCGTCCGCCCGACCCGAATTCTCGGGTGATGGTAATGATTTTAGCGGTCATACGGTCCCTCTTTTCTAAATCTTTGACTGCATCCGTACTTTTCTCGCGTATTCCATAGCCACAATGACAGTACGAGAAGTTACTTCAATTATAGGCGTTTTGGCGATCTTCTTTATCTCATGCAGAAAAAACGGACTATCCGGATATTAACCTGTCCAGTTTGGCGCATACGCATTTCAAAATTAACAAGCACAGAGAAAAACCGCTTTGAAGACATCAATTCTTGCAAAGCGGTTTATTTTCTATACAGATATGTATCGTTCAGGATGCTATTAAACGATAAATTCCCCAAAACAGGTACTAACAACGGACCCGTTTCCAGTTTTGG
>CAOKFJ010000087.1 GCA_948467695.1 uncultured Allobaculum sp.
TGTCATATCCATGCGTATGGAGTGTGACGGATCGTTTTTCAGGAAAGGAACATGAGTATGAAAAAGTGTTTGTCGGCACTTCTGTGCACTGCGCTTTGTTTCGGGACGATAACAACGGGTGTATTTGCTCAAGCGGATACGAATCTTCCAGATCATCCGAGACAGACCAGGACTGGTGTACGGGAAAATGAACAGATCACCACGTTCATTGACGATGCGTCCTATACAAATGAAGAGGATATGTTTCGCATCAACTATCTGGGCGGCTGGGTGCATGGAAACGGCTACCCGGATATGTTCTTTGAAGGAACAGAAAGCTACGCCGATGGTCAGGGCGCTTTGACGATGAAGTTTATCGGCACGAAAGTGCGTGTGTACGGTACGACCGGACCGAAGCATGGCATTTACGATATTGAAATTGACGGTCAGCCAGCGGGAAGCGTGGATGCCAATTCGAGCGGGCGCGTAAACAAAGTAAAGCTGTTTGAATCGCAGACACTTCAACAGGCGGAGCATACGATCAAAGTGTCTCTTTCAAGCGCCTCGATCGGACTGGGGCAGTCCATTCAGTTTGACGGTATGGAAGTGGATCACGAACCAATTGAACCGGATCACATCACAATCAGCCGCTCGCATTTTTCGCTGCTTCCCGGAAAATCCGAGAAACTGATCGCGCAGGCGGGACCGTGGTACGCAAAGAAAACGGATATCGTCTGGAGCAGCTCGAATCCGGATGTCGCATCTGTGGACAGTCAGGGAAATGTAACTGCGGCGCAAAATATTGAAGAGATCTCGACTGCGCAGATTATCGCCAGTCTTAAAGACAATCCATCGGTGCAGACATCGATTACCGTAACGATAAAGCCTGCCGGCATGTTTGAAGACAGCGACTTTATGCGCGCATATACCGGAAACGAACAGGAACTCGATCTTTCTGAAAACGCGCAGAGTCTGTTCGACAATGCCAAAGAACATTCCGAGATCACGAAAACGCTCTGGCTTGACGATGAAGCGAGCGCAAAAGTGATCGTGGCTTCCGGAATTTCCAATTTAACGAATGTGGAAATTACAGCTGAAGAATTCAGGACGGAAGATGGAATCCGGCTTGATCCCGCTTCGATTGAACTTGGATGGCTCGAAGATGTTCAGGCGAACATCGGCAATGGCAATGGCAATGCACCCATCAAGAGTTTTCCGGAAAAAATCGTTCCGATGAAAAAGACACAGCTTGAACGCGAAACGGTTAAATTTGGATGGATCACATTCAAGACATCTTCGAATACTCTTCCCGGAACATACACCGGCACACTGCGCATTCGCGCGGATGAGAGAAAAACGCCGGTCGACATTCCGGTCACTCTCGAAGTTCTCAATCTGGAACAGCCCGCAGTCGAATCGACTGAACTGCAGATCTGGCAGCACCCGTTCTCAGCGGCAAACTATGAACTTGGACTGGGCAAAGATGTGCCGTACGGCGGCATCTGCCATGAATATGACGAAGATTTCTACTTCAGCGATGAGCATCTTAAAATGATGGAATCGTCCGTTCAGGCATATCTGGAAGCCGGCGGACACGATGTTGTCGCGAATATCGTCGAAGAAGCATGGAATCACCAGTCGTTCTACGGCGATCCCTCTATGGTCAAATGGACAAAGAAAGCCGATGGAACATGGTCGTTCAATTATGAATGGTACGATACGTGGATCAATTTCATGATCGATCAGGGCGTCATCGATCCCGAAAACGGTATCGGGCAGATCAAATGCTATTCGCTTGTCCCCTGGAACAACCAGATCGCCTGGTATGACGAAGCGACACAGTCGATGAAGAAACAGTCTTTCACGCCGGGAAGTGCCGACTGGAAAGAATACTGGACCATCTTCCTGAACGATTTCATGGCGCACTCGAAAGAAAAAGGGTGGCTGGATATTACCTATATTTCCATGGACGAGCGCGGCATTGATCAGCTGCGTCCTGCTGTTGAACTGGTGAAGAGTCTCAAAGACGAAGACGGAAAGACGTTCAAAATCGCTTCCGCCACCAACCTCGGACCGGCATCCTCCAATCCGGATGTTATGGATCAGATCGAGGATATCTCTCTCAATCAGGGAAGCATCGGCAACCGCACGCTGATGAAAGAACTTTGCGCGCACCGCCGCGAACTTGGACTGAAAACAACGATCTACAACTGCACCGGCAACTATCCAAGCAACTTCCTGCATACCGATCCGGCAGGAAACAACTGGGTCGTATGGCATTCGATGTATACGGAAGCGGACGGCTATATGCGCTGGGCATGGGACAACTTTGTTTATGATATGCATGGCGATGTTTCCTATCGTGCATGGGAACCGGGAGACGGCTGGTTTATCTACCCGAGCGAACGCGGTGATGACGATTATTCGATCTATTCCACACCGCGATTTGAAATGCTCAAAGACGGTATGCGCGATGTCGCCAAAGCAAAAATGCTTCTGGCAGATGAAACGCTTGATGCAGGGCTGAAAGACGATCTTTTAGCGGTCATTGAAAAATTCTCGCATCCGGCAAGAGGCAGCAGCTATGGCTCGGCATCGCCGGCAAGCGAAGCGGACCGCAAAGCGCTCCTCGCGCTGATGGGCGAAACGCAGGACACTCTGGATGCGCTTGCGAGAAACGCCGAGAAGCCCGCAGGGAAAGCAGAGCTGCTCAAAGCGATTGCCTTAGGTATCGAACTGCAAAACAGCGATCTGTATGGTCGTGTATCCAGAGAACTGCAAAGCGCGCTGGATACAGCCATCGAACAGGCGCAGCTGATCAGAGATGACAGCGACGCGACTGCTGAGCAGATCAGCAATGCGGCTCAGGCGATCCGTGCTGCCATTACGGCAATCAAAGCGCATGATTTCAATTACACTATTCTGGAGACGGTTATCGATGCGATTCCCGAAAATCTCGATGCCTATCAGGAAATCAATAAAGAAGCGCTTCTTGCCGCTCTTGCGCGCGGAAAAGCGGTGCTGAACGGCGCGCAGTCGGAAAAAGAAATTCATGACGCGGCGATTGAAATCAACGCGAACTGGCTGAAGATGCGTCTGATTCCCGATGAGAAACTGATCGAGAATATGAACTGATTCGAATACACGTTCTCTGAATCAATCTATCTGAAACGCACAAAAGGCGTGCTTTCTTCGAAAAAGGAAGAAGGCGCGCCTTTATTTATGGATTGATTCAATGGAGGTACATTGCCTGCTAGTGCTGAGAATGCATATAATCGAGAACCATTTTGTAGTTTTTTGCGGCTTCTTCATCGCGGCTGACCAGAACGATCGCCATGGAATAGTCCTGATTGCGATCTAGCCATTCCGCGCAGGCGAGCAGCGCGATCTGCGCGGCTTCGATTGTGGGAAAGCCGTTGTGTCCAGTCGAGATGGCAGGAAAGGCGATTGAATGAAGTCCATGTTCTCTGGCTTCATTCAGCGAGTTTCCGTAGCATGCCCTAAGCAGCAGTTTGCAGTTGTCGTTGCCCGGCTCGTAGTGCGGTCCAACGGTGTGGATGATGTATTTTGCAGGAAGATTCCATCCATGTGTGACATACGCATTGCCGACAGCGACGAAATCGCGCGCGGCGCATTCCTGTTCAATCTGTCCGCCGGCTTTGTAGCGGATGTATCCATTGAGTCCGGTGCTGTTGTGCAGGTAGCAGTTCGTCGGATTGACAATCGCATCGACTTTGACTTCCGTGATATCTGCCGTCATAAACGAGATCTGGTTTTGCGGAAGGCCCTCATCGAGCAGCGAATGAAGCATGTCGGGCGTCAGACGGAAAGGCAGTCCGAGTCCGTTGATGATGATCCCCGCATGTTTGTTCTCGAGGCAGGTTTTCATCAGTGTTTTCATATCGATATTCATGATGAGAGAAGATTTGGTTTTCTCGGCTTCTTTGGCGGATGTAAAAGCAAGCATCCAGAAGCTGCCGTCTTCCGGATAGAGCAGCGGAGTGAGGCGAAGTTCCTGTTTGAGTTCAATCACATCTCCCGCTTTAAGTTTTTGGGGATCGCTTATCCCAAAAAGATCTTTCAGCGAGAAACCTGAGGACTGATCCGGAATGGATTTCTGCATCATCGCAACCGCAAACTGCCCATCATTGTGCATAGATGTTTCGAGTGTCTCGAGCACGGCGATCAGGTTCTCCTGCGTCTTTATCTTGTGACTGTTCGCAATCGCCTGTTCCAGTTTTTCGTTGTGAAGTGAAGCGTCATATTCATCCGCAGTGCTGGAATTCACCTTTGCCGCACTGCTCTTTTTGGGCATGCACAGGGATTCCAGGCGATACAGAACCTTCGCCAGGTCAGTGTTCAGTCTGTGACGGCATTCGTTTTTCAATGCATCCGGAACGCCATAGAACGCTTCGGCGATACTTCCCGCAATGCAGGTAAGCGTATCGCAGTCGCCGCCAAGCGAAACCGCTGTGCGGATCACGTCCTCAAAATCATTTCCCTCAAGGAATGCGGTGATCGCTTCGGGCACGGTTTCCTGGCAGGTTTCCACATGATGGTACTGCGGACGGATCTGATCGCACGTGCGGGAAAGATCATAGCTGAATTCGCGTTCGATGTAGTCTTTGATTTCTTTTTTGCCCGCGCCGTTTCGGGCAAGGAAAATCGCGCTGGCAGTGGCTTCGGCGCCTTTGATACCTTCGATGTGGTTGTGTGTGACTTCAGCGCTCAGCCGGGCAAGACGGCGCACTTCATACATGGTTTTTCCAAGCCATCCCGCAGCCGAAACGCGCATGGCGGAACCGTTGCCGCAGCTGTTGTACGGTTTTGGATCGTTTCGGTAAAGCCACATGTTGAAGCGATTGCCATAGCCGTAATTGGGGTATACCGCTCCCCATTTCTGCATGGATTTTACGCATGCCTGACGAATGGTTTCGTCGTCTTTGCCAAGCGTATCCATGAGCGCTTCGGCAATCGCGATCGACATTACTGTATCGTCAGTGAAATGGCTTTGCTGAATGAAGAGAGGAAACGTCTTTGTTTTGTCTCCCTGATCAAATTCATATGGGGCGCCGATCATGTCCCCTAAAATTGCTCCATACATTTAAATCACCTCTTGTTTCCTGTTCGTTATCTGATGGTTTGAGTATATCCGTGTCGCCGCAGAAGGAGGTCGCCTGCGAGGCGACATACAGAACGAATGATCCTGAGCGCTCAGGATCATTCGAAAAAATGGTGCTGAAAAAATGAATCGTAATAGATACGTCTCGCTGGATTCATTGATCATTTCTGAGGAAATAATCAGTTTAGTTCAACGTCGTTCAGGGCTTGCGTATAGAGATTATTCTCATCCATATCTCTGGCAAGGTGGACAACTTGCATTTTATAGTCTTTATGGCGCTGGCGCCACTGGTTTGTTGCCTCAAGAGCGATTTTGATATTCGCAACTGTCGGATAGCCATACTCCTCTACACTTAAGGGAGGAATGACGATGCTCCTCAGACAATAGCGCTTTGCGGTATCCAGGATGTTCTCATAACATTTGGTGCGAATCGACTGGTTGAGAATTTCATTTCGGACCGACTGCGGAAAGCGTGTGACGATTATGTAGCGGGCGGGCAGATTCCAGCCGGGCAGGATAACCGTGTCACCATAATTGTTCATGCATAGGTTCTGATACTGTCTTTTGAATCCCGGACCGGCAGCACTCTTTACCTTTTCCAGATATGCCATATAGGAGGAATTCAGAATACAGTTGCTGTCTTCGCTTTCATAAGGAAGGACGATTGCATCAGCGCGCTGGGTGAACGCGTCTCCAACGGATATTTGCATACGGCTTCTGATTTTAGTCGAGTTGAGTACAGTTTCGATCCGTTCGGCATTAAGAATAAATCTTTCCTTCCAGGGGTTGATGCAGATCACTCGCGTATCTGTAGCAGGAAAAGCGACAAGCAGATCACGCAGATTCCATTCAACCTTGGGCATATCATCATATTTGTCGCCCTGTTCTTTGGAAGTATACACAGGTGTGATTTGTACGCCGTTGGAATAGGACAAGGACAACGGCTGAAGCGCGAGAGGTGCAGCAGACAAACCAAAGGATGTGTTTTTCTGCGGAGCATCATACTGTTCAGACTGCATCGCGCTCATGAGCTGTACCGGTACAAAAACTTTGCATCGCACAGTTGCACAGCGTCCAATCTGCTCCAGAACGGCATGGACGGAAGTGCTGTCAGGATCTATCCTGTGTTTTTCAATCAGATTTTCGAGGATCTCCAGTTGTTCTTTCGAATCAAGGAAGCCAAGAGCATTCGTTTTAGGGGCTTTTTTCGAAACTTCGGAGGTTTCGTTTTTCTTCTCTGTATCGCGCAACAGGGAATGTCTGCCAATTGTTTCGTTGAAACGATTGAGCACCGCCAGCTGCTTGTCATCAAGGCGTTTTACCATTTCCGCAACCAGAGAATCAGGAACGCCGTAGAACGCTTCGGCAATGCCGCCCGAGATTGCGGCGAGTGTGTCACAGTCACCGCCAAGCGATACCGCTGTACGGATGACACCTTCGAAACTGTTTCCTTCAAGGAAGGCAGTGATTGCTTCAGGCACTGTCTCCTGGCACGATGCGTGCGGGAAGTAAGTCGGACGGATCTGATCGCATGTGCGCGAAAGATCATAATCGAATTCGTCCACAATATATTTGCGAATTGTCTCTTTTGACGCTCCCTTGCGCGCAAGGAAAATCGCGCATGCGACAGCCTCAGCGCCTTTGATGCCTTCAGGATGATTGTGCGTGACTTCAGCGCTTAGTCGGGCAAGGTAGCGCGCTTCGTACAGATTGTCTGCCATCCATCCGATCGCGCACACGCGCATCGCCGAACCGTTTCCATAACTGTTGTAGGGTTTGGGATACGGCTGCATGGGCCATTTGACGAAAGCGCCCCCATAGCCCGCCTGCGGATACTGGTTGCCCCATTGCCAGAGGGCATTGGTAAAAGCGGGTTTGAGATCCGCCTCGTCACGGCTTTTTGTGTCCATCAGCGCCTGCGCAATGGCGAGCATCAGTACCGTGTCATCGGTAAAACGCGACTTGATAAGTTCCCTTTTAGTAGACACTCCAAATATCCAAAGGAGTTCTCATTG
>CAOKFJ010000088.1 GCA_948467695.1 uncultured Allobaculum sp.
CGAATATTTGCTCGGTACAATTCTTAACGCTTATAAAGAATTCGAATCACGTGTAAAACTGTCGCATGATCGTTCTCTCTCAAAGCCCGAACGCATACTGGAAATCTTAAAAACCACACTGGATCCAATCTCAAAAAGAGAACTGCTCACCAGACTTCCTGATGTCAGCACAACTACTGTTGAACGGACGCTTGCTTCTCTTCTTCAGAGTGGTGAACTCGTTAAAGTGGGCAAAGGAAGAGGGACTAAGTACGTATTAAACCGAAACGAGTAAGCACCTTGGTATTCCAATCATCAACTCATTTCAGTCACTTATTTGCCTCATTTATACTTTATCTGCCTCATTTGCAGGTGAAATGAGGCAGATAAAGTATAAATGAGGCAGTAAACAGGATAATCTCCCTCTTTATCCACCAAAAACTCATTCACACAAAAAAATCCGAACAAGCTCTCTGGCTTTGCATGCGCATTGTCCACAGAGAGCATGTCCGGATTTTATTCGTTATACGGTCGGATAAGAGGTATGTGTTTCTGAATTGAATTTTGCTGCACCAGTTGAAGACTTACAGAAGATGTGCGCGAAGTTCTTCAGGAGATTTTTCGGAAAGATAGCTTGCCGGAATATCGAAAATTGTTTTCGCGCCAGTCAGCCCTTCCTTATTCATGCGGGCAACGGCGCGTGCGACTGCAGTCAGTACAGAAGCCGTGAATTCAGGATTGGAATCCAGTTTGAGGGAGAATTCGATCAGGTGGTTTTTATCGCCTGTTTTACCGCTTCGAAGAACAAATCCTCCGTGCGGCAGTCCGCTGTGACTGGCAGCCATTTCTTCTTCGGTGATGAATGTTACCGTTGTGTCGTATTCATCGAAGTAGTTGGGCATGGTCTTGATCTCATTTTCAATTCGTTCAAGATCTGCGCCTTCTTCAGCCACCACGAAGCATTCGCGGGTGTGTTTCTGGCGGGTGCTCAGTTCAGGACGTTCGTTGTTTCGAACGGCATCCATTGCGGCCTGGGAAGGTACAGTGTACTGTTTCGCGTCTTTCACGCCTTCAATGCGGCGAACGGCATCGGAGTGTCCCTGAGATACGCCTTTGCCCCAGAACGTATATGTCTCTCCATCAGGCAGGATGCTTCCTGCAAGCACACGGATGAGAGAAAAGAGACCCGGATCCCAGCCGATCGAGATGGCTGCGGTTGTTCCGGCTTTTTTTGCGGCAGCATCGACAGCCGCGAAATGTTCGGGAATACGCGCATGGGTATCAAATGAATCCACCACGTTAAACAATGCGGCAAGAGCGGGGGTCTGTTCAGGAAGATCGGTTGCGCTTCCTCCGCACAGAATCATGACATCAATTTCGTCTTTGAATTTCTCTGCGTCGTCCAGAGAATAAACAGGAACCTGGGAAACGGGGTGAACCGATTCCGGATTTCGTCTGGTGAAGATTCCGGTCAGGGTCATATCGTTTGCGGCGCATACTGCTTTTTCTGCGCCTTTGCCCAGATTTCCATAACCGGCAATTCCAACTTTAATGGTCATAGGTAGTTCCTTTCTGTTTGATTTTTTCAGCGGTTCAATTCTATCATGCGCAAAAGCTGTTGAAAGTTGTTTCAACAATAATAATGAAATAAGTTTCAGAAAGCGGTATCATTCAGGTTCTTCACGAATAGAACGACGCAAATTTCAGTCTTTTCCTCCATTCTTCTTTTCCCGCCGCGCTCAGAAAAAAGAAAACGAAGGAAATGAGTTTATTCTTCATGTCCTTCGTTTTGTTCTTCGTTCATCGCTTCTATGCGCGGCTGAAAACCATCAATTTCGTATGTTTATTCAGTCCTATGTACTTGGCTTACATTTGCATTTAGCCTGACGATCTTATCCTGTTTTCATTCACCGATCTTCTGCGAAGCTTCAAGCAGAAGTTTCTGAATGCGCGCGCTCGTTTCGAAATAGCATTCGTATTCCTGCGCGCTCCAGTCGGAACTGTCGTTTTCAAGCGCATTGAATTCGTCTTCCATCGACACGAGATTCTCTGTCCACTCTGCCATTTCCATGATCAGATCGAGATCGTTCGGATTCTGGGAAAGCCGAACCATAAAATCTGCGTAATCCTGAAAATACTTCTCATATTCATCCATCGCGCGCTGAAATTCCGGACGAATGCCTGAATGAGAATCGGGCTCTCGATCAGATGAGCTGTCTGGAGAAGATACCGCTTCGCTGCTGCGGATTTCTCTGGATGTCTTCTCATTCATGTTTCGATCTGTATTTGTCTTTGAGATGTTGTCCATGTCCGATTCATCTGCATCTTTTTGGTCAGAGCTGTTTTCTTCTTGCGATGCGCTATCTGGACGTTCAGGCATCGTAGGCTTTTTGGAAGTTGAATCTTTCTCGTCCTCTTCGTCTTCGCTTTCATACCGCTGCGCGACGATTCGATTCGAATCATCTGCATAGGCACGGTTTTGTCCTGCCATTTTCGCTCCGGTCCACAGCACTAGTCCAGTTGCCAGAGCAAGCACGATTTTTTTGGCTTTCGATTTCTTCTTCATGTGTTTTCCTCTGCTTGTTTTTTGGCACCGAATGCCTCGCTATGCAGTTTGCTGCGTTGTTTCTGCATATCTTCCAGCCAGTAATGAATCAGGCAGCCTTGCCTGAACAGACGCCGCCTTGCAGAACTATGCCATTGATCACTTTTCAGTCTGATCGCGCTGATACAGACTCAGTTCCATTCGGCATTTGGCAAGGTCGCTTAGAATGGCAATGCTTTGATCGATTGCATCAGCATGCAGATGCATACCGGTTTTATTCAGGTTTAGAGCAGCCTGTATGAGGTCAGGCTGAATTTGCTCCAATGCGCTGGTCAAAGCGACAATTTCCAGAACGACTTCACTGATTGGGCGTTTTTGCGCCAGCGGAATATACTTTCTTCCAATCGCGCACTGACTGGAGCAATGTCTGTTGACGAGCAGTTCGTCCTGATATGCCTTTTCCATTGCCAGCACTTCAGCCGGATGGATCTGCGCTTTGTCCGCTTCGATCTTCTCGATGCGGTTTTCCGAGAGAAAGCCGAGTTTTTCCGATGCTTCACGTCGTGTGAAGCCGGCGTTTTCCCTGGCGATCTGGTAGATGTTTTTCTCTGTTTTTAAAGATTTTCGTCCCATATTTGCAACGCTCCCGATCACGGGAGTTCCTCCTCATAACAGGGGCAGAATTTTTTGCGAGGTATTCGGTCTTTTCATCCACCTTACCAGCACGTTTTATGGCAGAAAACGTCTTTAACGGCGAATAATCGTCTCTATTTCTGTCTTTATGGCGTCTGCAGATTTCGCTAACACGTTCTGACTAATTCAGGCAAAGAGCGATTGGACGAGAAACGCTTTTCTTGTGAATACAAATCGCTTTCCATAAACACGAGGCTTCATGAATGACGCAAAAAAGTCCATCGTTTCCCAATGCGTTTGTTGGGAAACAATGGACTTTTTTGTATGTACAAGCATACAGATGCTTTCAGTGCGGATTAGTGCTTTTCAGGTTCGTAAGTGACCTGAATGCCAAGCGAGTTATATGTATTGAGGTCGGTTTCGGCGAGATCGCATGTCAGATGAGCCTGAACACCGCGCAGCTTGGGAAGCTGTTCGAGCGCCTTGGCTGCTTCGGGGTTGGTTCTTGCGGAAAGCGCAAGGGCAATCAGTGTCTCGTATGTATGAAGGCGGGGGTTGATCGATCCCATATAGCCTGTTTTCAGGTTCTGAATCGGTGTGAACGCTTCGGGCTGAATGAGCAGATGCGGATCGTCGATACCGGCAAGTTTTTTAATTGCGTTCATGACCAGACCGGCACTCGGTCCCATAAAGTCATTGTTTGCGGAGCAGATAATTGTTCCGTCATTGAGCTCCATAGCACCGCAGAACACTTTACGGACTGCTTCTCTTTCACGAGCGGCTTTTACGCAGCGGCGGCTTTCCGGAGAGATGCCGCACTGTTCGAGGAGCATTTCCTGTTTGGTCAGTTCTTCTTTTGTGCACTCGTCCTTGAGCACGCGGTTGCGGCTGGCAAAATAGCGGCGGATGATTTCCTGACCAGCTGCTTCGCGAACAGCTTCGTCATCTTCAATGCAGAAGCCTGCCATGTTGACGCCCATATCGGTAGGCGATTTATACGGGCATTCGCCGTTGATTTCCTCAAAGATTTTCTTGAGTACCGGGAAGATTTCGATATCGCGGTTGTAGTTGATCGCAATTTTTCCATACGCATCCAGATGGAACGGATCGATCATGTTGGAATCATCCAGGTCAGCTGTTGCGGCTTCATAGGCAAGATTGACCGGATGGTTAAGCGGCAGAGACCAAACCGGGAATGTTTCAAATTTGGCGTAGCCGGCTTTGATTCCGCGAAGATTTTCATGGTAGAGCTGGGAAAGGCATGTCGCCATTTTTCCGCTTCCAGGTCCGGGTGCGGTCACAACAACAAGTTCGCGCTGGGTTTCGATATAGTCGTTCTTTCCGAAACCATCTTTGGAAATAATTTTCTTCGTATCTGTGGGATAGCCCTCGATACTGTAATGATAGTAAACATTAATATTTTTGCGGTGCAGCTGGCGTTTGAGCTTCTGCGCGCTTTTCTGTCCCGAATACTGGGTGATGACGACGGAACTTACAAACAGTCCGTGATTCTGAAATTCGCCGATCAGACGCAGAACATCTTCATCATAGGGAATCTGAAGATCTTCGCGCATCTTGGCGGCTTCAATGTCTTTTGCGGAAATCGCAATGACAATTTCCGCTTTGTCTTTCAATTCAAGAAGCATCTGAAGCTTGGAATCCGGCTGAAATCCCGGCAGTACGCGCGAAGCATGGAAGTCGTCAAAAAGTTTTCCGCCAAATTCGAGGTACAGTTTTCCTCCAAACTGCTCGATGCGCTGGCGGATATGGTCCGACTGCATTTTCAAATATTTATTGTTATCAAAACCCTGTTTCATGGTGTCTCCTCCCCGTTTCTTGTTCGATTGTATCACAAGAAATCTTGCGTAAATGCTGTGAATCCCGCGATGATGCGCCATGAAAAAACACACAAAACGGCCCTGATTTTTCGAGACTCTGACGTATCGTTTCAGAGTACGGGTATCAGGATACATTCACTATCTTTTCAGGAAGATTCTTTTTCGTGAACCCGCCTGCACGCTTTACCATGCCATGTGATCGAACAAAATATTTTCATGCATGAAATGCATTATTTTCAAACAGCTGCGATGCGCACGCAAAGAAACCGCTATATTATCCGCGCAAACAAGCCTGCAAGCTTGAATAAGCTGTATCCCTCGCTCACAATAGTAAAGATCTATGAACCAGAAAAAATATCCGCCTGTGCACAAGGCGCTCAAAAAATACTATGGGTACGATTCCTTTCGTCCCGGTCAGCTTGATCTGATCTGCGCCATGCTGGATGGAAGGGATGTTTTAGGAATCATGCCGACCGGCGCGGGAAAATCCGTGTGCTATCAGATACCCGCCGTCTTCATGAAAGGCATCACACTGGTGATTTCGCCCCTCATTTCGCTGATGAAAGACCAGGTCACCGCTCTCATTCAAGCCGGCATTCCCGCTGCTTATCTCAACAGCTCCCTGACATCGGGACAGTACCGCAAAGCGCTCTACTTCGCGTCGCAGGGAAAATATAAAATCATTTATGTCGCTCCCGAACGTCTGATGACGCCTGCTTTCCAGCAGTTTGTCCAGAATGTGGATATCTCGATGATCGCGATTGACGAAGCGCACTGCGTTTCCCAATGGGGCCAGAATTTCCGTCCAAGCTATCTGGATATCGCCGAATTCGCTTCGACGCTTCCGCATCGTCCGGTCATGGCGGCGTTTACCGCAACAGCCACCGGTCCGGTTAAAGACGACATCATGCATATGCTCAATTTACAGTCTCCGCGTCTGCTCGTCACCGGCTTTGACCGCCCGAACCTGTATTTTGAAGTGAAGAAAACCCGCCGCAAATTCGATGATCTTGTCGAATACCTCGAAGAACATCCAGGCGAGAGCGGCATTATCTATTGTCTGACGCGCAAGGAAACCGAAGAAGTGTGTCAGAAGCTCTGCGATCAGGGGTTTCCCTGCACCCGCTATCACGCCGGGCTCGATGAACTCGAGCGCTCAAAAAATCAGGACGATTTCCAGTACGATCGCGTGCCGCTGATCACAGCGACTTCGGCTTTTGGCATGGGCATCAACAAATCGAACATCCGTTTTGTCATTCACTACTCCATGCCCTCCTCGCTTGAAAGCTATTATCAGGAAGCCGGACGCGCCGGTCGCGATGGCGCTCCCGGACAGTGCATTCTGTTCTATTCAGCAGCCGATATCATGACAAACAAGTTCCTGATCGAAAAATCGAACGAGGAAAATCCGGAACAGCTTTCCCGCGACATGCATCGTCTCAATCAGATGGATGCCTACTGCAAGACACCCCTGTGCCTGCGCAGCTACATTCTGCAGTATTTCGGCGAAGCGTCGAGCGGGACATGCGACAACTGTTCGAACTGCAATGGCGACTGGGTTGAAGAAAACATTACTCTGGAAGCAGCGACAATTTACAAAGCGCTTCGCGAAATGCCCCGTCCCTACGGCATGGCAACCGTTCGCGACTTTCTCAAGGGAAAAGATCTGGAGAAACTGCGCTCTAGCGGGCTGACCTCGCTTCCGTCTCATGGAGCGCTGAAAGCAAAATCCGCAGACGAAATCATGCTGCTGCTTGAAAGCCTCGCCGGACGCGGATATCTGGAGCGAAGTTCCGACCGCTGGCAGGTCGTCTATCCTACTCCGCTTCTGCATAAAGCGGTAACGGAGAAAACGGACATCATCGTCCGCCGCAAACCGGATAAAGCCTACAAGCAGAAAAAGAGCATCATTCCCTCGAAAGCCGCGCAGGCTGTCGAAGCCGGTCAGCCCTACGAAAGCGGGCTGTTCGATCTGCTCAAAAAGAAGCGCAAAGAACTCGCTTTGGAAAAAGGTCTTCCGCCCTATATGATCTTCTCCGATGCCACACTGATGGAAATGGCCAAAACCATGCCTCTCGATAAAGAAGAACTCCTTCAAGTCCATGGCG
>CAOKFJ010000089.1 GCA_948467695.1 uncultured Allobaculum sp.
GAATGCAGCGATATTTCCAAATACGCCGTACAGATTCAGAACGCATCGAGTCTGGTCAACCGCGCGGGAAAGCGCAAGGTGCGCATCGAAGCCATTGACGAATTCGGCAATTCAACCGTAAAGACAGCCACGCTGACCCGTTCGCAAGAGTTCGATCAGGCACACCCTCTCGAAAGCCATCCCGACGATGCGCTTTCGACGCGCTCCGACTCTGCCTCAAAAGAGCGCAGCGAGAATGAAGCGATGCAGTAAGAGAAGCGATGCAGCTGGAAAAGAAATCTGCACATCACGGTCGTATCGTGCAGCGTCGCGTGATTTACTCGAACAAACAGGAAACATCAAAAGGCTCGCAGAATCTGCGAGCCTTTCTGATCATATGTTTCTTGTGCAGGTCTGATTACATCGTGAACACGTCGGAATCGGCGTATACATCGACCGGATAGCCTTCCGGATTGAATACCTGAACCGCCATGCAGTTCAGACCGGTATGAATGCCTACAGCGCTGACCAGATCAATGATGCGGACAACAGCGCCGGGGAATGCGTTTTTAATCTTCTGCGCATACGCTTTTGCTGCTTCAAAGCAGTCGACATGCGCAACGGTGAAGTCGTAGTCGGGTTTGACGCCGATGTTTTTCATGCGTTCGATGACTTTGTCCTGCGCGCGGGACATCGTGCGCACTTTATCGAGGACATCAACGCGCCCTTTTGTGGATTCATCGACATGCAGTAGCGGTTTGATTTTGAGCAGACCGCCAAGAGCTGCCGCTGTCGCGGTCAGACGACCGCCGCGTTTCATGTGCTGCAGGTCGTCGCAAAGCAGGATCGTATCGCACGATTTAGCGATGCGTTCGAGCTGTTCCATAATTTCATCGATGGACTTTCCTGCTTCGTACATCTTTTTGGCGGTGATGATGCAGTGCGCCTGAATGACAGCCGTAGCGCTGCAGTCGAAGCCATAGAAGGCCATGTCATGCTGGTTTGCGGCGGATTCCATGGCATCCATCGTGCCGGACAAGCCGCGGCATATGGAAACGGCGAAAATTCCGTCATAGCCCTGTTTCTTCAGCTCTTCGAAAAGGTCTTCGATTTTTCCAAGAGAAGGCAGCGAGGTCTTCATCATCGTCTGGCTGTGCAGATTTTTGATGACCTGAGAATACGGGATATCTTCGAATTCATCATAGCTTTTGCCCTCGACAGTAATCTGCAGAGGAAGAGAGAAGATACCGCGTTTTTTCCAGAATTCCTGGCTGAAGCCGGTGCCGCTGTCAGTTACAAATGCGAGTTTCATCGTAGTCAACTCCTTCAATTTTGGGGATATACTGCACGCCGATCGATCCAAGACCGGTATGGCAGGCAATTACAGGAAACATGTCCAGCGTCGTGATCTGCGTGCCCGGACGAACTGTCTCAAACAGTTCGCGTGTATGTTCGGCTGAACTGTCGGCATTTCCATTGAGAATGAAGAATTCATACTCGGTCTGAGGCGAAACGCCTTCAAGATCTGCTTTTACCTGATCGATGGCGCGGCTGATCGCGCGATGGAATGTGCGGACTTTTTCGAACTGGTCGACTTTGCCGCCCGTCTCTTTGCATACGCGAAGAATCGGCTTGATTTTTAGCATACCGCCAAGTTTTGCGGCAAGAGGTGTCAGTCTGCCGCCCGCAGCAAGGTGATCGAGGTTGTCGACCATCAGATAGCCTGCAGAATGATCGACTGCTTCGCTGAGCATTGCGATGATTTCTTCAGGTGTTTTTCCCTGATCAAGCAGCTGTTTTGCGGCGATGGCAAGATAGCGCTGTACGGCGAGCGTCGTGTAGATATCAAGGGTATGAACCGTGATGCCCATACGATTGGCAGTCGCCTGCACGGTCTGGTTTGTCGAAGAAAGTCCGTTGGACAGATTGATCACAATCAGATCGGTGATGCCTTCATTTTTGCAGTTTTCAAACAGTTCTTCTTCAAGCAGCAAAGGCGGCTGGCTGGTGGTGGGCATTTTGCCTTCGCCCAGAAATTCGTAAAGCTTGTCGACGCCCAAATTCACGCCGTCGAGGTACTGGTCTTCATCGATGAGAATCTGGAGAGGAAGCAGACCGATGCCAAGCGCATCTGCCTGCGCCTGGGTCAGGCCGCTGCCTGAATCCGTAATGACTTTTGCTTTCATATTTTATTTGTACTCCATATTTACGTTGATGGTGGTGCGAGTTCATTGTAACGGACATCCATTGTTTTTTCATGAACCTTGCGAATACAAAAGCGAATGGACGCGGTTACACTGGGCAAAAAACGTTCTTTAACCGATATACTCGCAAATGAACGCCTGAAAAGCAGATGGAACTACCGCATTCTGTACAGCTTTTCTGTACTCGTCTTTTGCTTCTTTCAACGTACCAATTCCATTTTTATGCATGCCGGATATCCCGGCAACCGCTCTGCCTGACTGAATGCGGCAATCGTAGGTTCAGTCTGCAGCAGCACAAACGACACATATGGAACTGGAATGCAAATCAGCATAGAGCTTCCGTAAATTCCTGCAGTCTGTTTCCTGATCTTCCGCCTTCCATTGTATACCTGATCTTTTCCGATCTGCGTGCACTTGATTTAAATCTGATGTCGTTGATTGTTTTTAGCTTCAGTTCAACTATCCGATTCGCAGCATCCGCAATAGCCTTCGGACCGCAGAACAGTTCTGAGTGGAATGAATAATGGCGGAGTCCTTCGCCTTCTTTGAAGATGGAACAAACAGGACAAGTCCTGTGAACATCAAAGATGGACGGAACATCGGTTTCATAGGAAAATTATGGTATGTAATAAGGGACAACCATGCGCAAGGGGGAATGATTTATGAGTTTTATTGAATTTAACAATGTGCGCAAAGACTATCAGATGGGCGAGGTTGTTATCCATGCCCTCGATGGTGTGGATTTCACGATCGAAGAAGGCGAATTTGTGATTATCGCCGGCGCGTCAGGTGCCGGCAAGTCCACGATCCTCAACCTTCTTGGCGGTATGGATACCGCCAGCAGCGGCACGATCCGCGTCGGCGATAAAATCGTCAGCGACTTCGATGCGAAACAGCTGACGCTCTACCGCCGCGACGATGTCGGCTTCGTCTTTCAGTTCTACAACCTGATTCAGAATCTGACTGTCCGCGAAAATGTCGAACTCGCGGCGCAGATTTCCAAAAATCCGCTGGACATTACCGAAACACTTAAATCGGTCGGTCTGATGGAACGCGAAAACAACTTTCCATCGCAGATTTCCGGCGGCGAGCAGCAGCGTGTAGCCATTGCGCGCGCCATCGCCAAGAATCCGCGTCTGCTTCTGTGCGACGAGCCGACGGGCGCGCTTGACTACCAGACAGGAAAACAGGTTCTCGAAGTTCTGCAGAACATCTGCAAAACCGAGAAAACCACGGTTGTGGTCATCACGCACAACCTCGCTCTGACGCCCATCGGCGACAAGATTATCCGCGTGCGGTCGGGAAAAATCGAAAGCATCACGCTCAACGACCATCCCGTCAGCGCAAGGGAGATTGAATACTGATGACTCCCGCACTATGGAAAGACCTCTTTCGGGAGATCCGGCACTCCCTGGGCCGCTACCTTTCGATTCTAGCGATTACCGCGCTGGGCGTTTCCTTCTTTGCGGGAATCAAAGCCAGCGCGCCGGATATGAAAAACTCCGCGGATGTGTATTTCGACAAATACAACATGCAGGACATTCAGGTGTTCTCCACCGTCGGCCTTTCGCAAAGCGATCTCGATGAGCTCAAAAAGGTAGCGGGTGTCGAAGATGTGCAGGGGCAGTTTTCCGCTGACTACCTGTGCAAGAACGGCAACCGCGAACTGACCGTCAATGTCCGCTCGTTTACCAAAGGGCAGTCTGTCAACAAGCCAAGGCTGATTGAAGGACGATGGCCTGAAAACGAAAACGAGTGTCTGGCGGAAGCGGACAGCGCGACATCCAATATGTTCGGCGCATTTGAAATCGGCGACAAGATCCGTTTCTATCCCGGCAACGATACGCCGGTCACCGATGATCTGAAAACCGATGAGTTCACCGTTGTCGGCAAAGCCTACAACCCGAACTATCTGTCGTACAACCACGGTTCCTCCTCAATCGGTTCGGGAACCATCGATACGTACTTCTACGTGCTGCAGGATGCCGTCAAAGCCGACTACTTCACCGAAATTGATCTGACAGTAAACAGCGCGCGCGATGCGGATACGTATACGCAGGCGTACTTCGATCTGACGGATCCTGTTCTGGAAAAAGTCGAGGATTTAGGCGAAATCCGAAGCGCCGACTGGAAAAAAGAACAGCTCGCCAAAATCGATGACGAGCAGAAAAAGGCGGATGATGAATTCGCCAAGGCAAAAAAAGAGCTCGACGACGCCAAAGCCAAGCTCGATGATGCACAAAAGCAGATTGACGATGGAAACAAAGAAATCGCCGACAACGAAGCGCTGCTCGCCGACTCGGCAAAGCAGATCGCGGATGGACGGGCACAGCTGGATGACGGCAAGAAACAGCTCGCCGATGGTTTAAGCCAGCTCGATGCAGGCATTGCCCAGATCGAACAGGCGCAGACACAGCTTCCTGCACTGCAGGCGCAGAAAGAACAGCTTGCGCAGGCAATTGCGGGCGCCGCTCAGCTTGATGAAGCGATCAATGGTCTATCCCAGCTGATTGGAGGCATCTCCGCTCTGGAGCAGCAGATCGCAGCGCTCGAAGCGATGGATCCAGCCAATCCGCAGCTGCCGGCTTTGAAAGGACAGCTGCAGGTTCTCCAGCAGACGGCGGCCGGTCTTCTTGCGCAGGTCGGCATGAGTCATGTCACGCCGCAAAGCGCGCTGAGCGCTTTGCAGGCAAACAAGCAGTATCTGCTCTCGCAAGTTGGCGGGTCGATTGAAACCGCAAACGCGCTGATGGCTCAGCTTGATGCAGGCATCGCGCAGATTCATGCAGGCGCCGCTCAGCTTGATGGTCTGAAGGCGCAGCGTCAGGAACTCGCAAACAAACAGTCCGAACTCGCCGCAAAAGAGCAGGAACTGATCGATGGTCAGAACAAGCTTGATCAGGGCGCAAGAGAACTGGCTGAAGGCAAAACCAAACTGCAAAATTCGCTCAAGGACTTCGAGGACGGAAAAGTGTCCTATCAGGAAGGTCTTGATGAATACAACAAAGAAAAGGAAGATGCGCAGAAGAAAATTGCGGACGCCCGCAAAGAGATCGATGATCTCGATCCCGAATGGATCGTTCTCGACCGCAACTCCCACTACTCCTACAAAGACTATGAAGCATGCGCCGACCGCATGGACGGCATCGCTTCCGTATTCCCTGTCTTCTTCTTTCTCGTCGCCGCGCTGGTGTGCATGACAACCATGACGCGCATGGTCGACGAGCAGCGAAACGAAATGGGCACACTCAAAGCCCTGGGCTATTCGAGAAGACAGATCGCCGCGAAGTATCTGATCTACGCGGGATCGGCTTCCATTATCGGCAGCATCATCGGATGCGCCATCGGCATGTATATCTTCCCTGTCATCATCTACTCGGCATGGAACATCATGTACAACCTCGAAGCCATTCAGTTCAAATTCCAGCCCGCGCTGATGCTGTTTGCCTCGGCGACGGTAACCGGCGTTGTGCTGCTCGCCGCGCTGTTCTCCATATGGCGCGAACTGCGCGAAGTTCCCGCACAGCTCATGCGCCCCAAAGCAGCCAAAGCCGGCAAGCGCATCCTGCTTGAACGCATTCCGTTCATCTGGAAACACTTCTCTTTCATGCAGAAGGTCACAATGCGAAACCTGTTCCGCTACAAGAAACGCTTCTTCATGACGGTCATCGGCATCGCCGGCTGCTCCGCTCTGCTTGTCGCGGGATTTGGCTTGAACGACTCCATCAGCGACATTGTTCCCAGACAGTTTCAGGCGATCAACCACTTCAACGCGAGCGTGCGCGCCAAGTCCGACTATGGCGACGAACTCGCCAAAGAACTGAAAAAGATCGACGGCGTTGAAGACACCTTCGATCTTGAATCGCTCGCGGTTACTGTTCGCTACGATGGCAAAGATGTTCAGGCAACGCTCAACATCATCAGCGATCCCAAAGCCTTTGAACCTTTCCTGACCTTCTATCCGGAAGATGGATCAAAAACCGTCGAACTGAACAACGACGGCGCAATCATCTCCGTCAAGACAGCCGAAAAGATGGGACTGCACAAAGGATCGAAGATCAAGTTCAAGACCGCTGATCATCAGGAATACGAAGTCCCCGTCACCGGAATCGTCGAACAGTACACTGGTCACATGATCTACGTGACCAAGGCCAGATTCGATACGCTTGATATCAAGGAAACACCGGATGCCGAGATTCTGCTGATCAACAGCGATACCGAACCGGAATTCGAAAGCAGACTTGGCAGCGAGATCATGAGTCACGAAGGCGTCCGTTCCGTCATGTTCTACTCGGCGACAATCGACAATTTCGCCAATATGATCTCCTCGATCAAGATGATCGTCATTGTTCTCGTGCTTGCGGCAGCGATGCTTGCCTTCGTTGTTCTGTACAACCTCTCCAACGTCAACATCTCCGAACGTCTGCGCGAGATCGCCACGATCAAAGTGCTTGGCTTCACTGAAAAGGAAGTCAACGCCTACGTCAACCGCGAGAGCATTATCCTTGCGCTGATCGGCGCGGCCGTCGGGCTGCTTCTTGGCATTTATCTGCATGATCTGATCATGAACCTCGCCGAGCTCGACACCGTTCGATTTGGACGAACGATCTTCTGGCAGTCCTTCGTCTATTCGATGGGCCTGACGATGATCTTCGCCTTCATGGTCAACTGGATCATGAAATTCCGCCTGCGCAGAATCCAGATGGTTGAATCGCTCAAGGCAGTCGAATAACAGAGATGCCATCAACGCAATTCACTCGCGCCACATCAATATGCATGCAGACTGGCACCGGACGATATCTCCACTAAGCTTTGAAGTTTCATAAACGCTAAACGCGGCAGCGATCAAATTGATCCGTGATGCGTCCTTGTAAAGTAGACAGAGGAAATATCTAAATGGAGTCCAAAGATG
>CAOKFJ010000090.1 GCA_948467695.1 uncultured Allobaculum sp.
TTTGCGGTATTCATCCACGGACATGCCTGTGGTATCTACACCCATAGCTTCCGCAATGTGTTTGAACTTGTCGCCGGTAGCTTCCTGGTTGTATTCCATGACAATCGGCAGCATCATCGCGCAGGCAACACCGTGCGGAGTGTCATAAACAGCACCGAGAGTATGAGCCATGGAGTGAGCGATGCCCAGACCAACGTTCGAGAAAGCCATACCTGTAACAAACTGGCCCAGAGCCATGCCTTCACGGCCTTCGGGATCGTTTTCAACCGCTTTGCGCAGGTTTGCGGCAATCAGTTTGATCGCTTCAAGGTTCAGGCAGTCAGCCAGTTCCCATGCTGCGGCTGTGGTATAGCCTTCGATGGCATGAGTGAGTGCGTCCATACCTGTTGCGGCGGTCAAGCCTTTTGGCATGGTCGACATCATATCGGGATCGACAACAGCAACGTTGGGAATGTCATTGGTATCCACGCAGACGAATTTGCGTTTCTTTTCCGTATCGGTGATGACGTAGTTGATGGTCGCTTCAGCAGCGGTTCCAGCTGTGGTGGGAACGGCGATAGTGAAAACGGTCGGATTTTTTGTCGGTGCGACGCCTTCAAGAGAGCGCACGTCTTCAAACTCAGGGTTGTTGATGATAATGCCGATGGCTTTGCCTGTATCCATGGAAGAACCGCCGCCGATTGTGATCATGTAGTCGGCACCGGATTTTTTGTAGGCTTCAACGCCGTCTTTTACGTTTTCGATTGTCGGATTGGGTTTGATATCCGAATAGATTTCATAGTCCATGCCTTTGGCATCCAGCAGATCGGTTACTTTTTTGGTTACACCAAATTTGACCAGATCCGGATCCGACGCGATGAACGCTTTTTTGAATCCTTTGGATTCAATGATGCCCGGAATTTCCTGAATGGCGCCTTTGCCATGGTAGGAAACACCGTTCAATACGAAACGATTAACCATAATAATCTCCTCTTTTCTGTTCTCGTTTAATGTGCTGCTGCTAAGCGGAACGCTTTGCAAGCGCTTACTTGCTTTTATAATACCGCGATTCTGAGAGAAGATAAATGCAGTTTTTTGACGGACACAACAGCACAGAAAATGCGGCTGACTTCCGAACGGAACTTTCTGAGTGTCCGGAATGCAGCCGCATTTGTGCGTGTCGATATTTTTGGCAGACCAGCAGTTCAGGAGTTCTGCGATAGATGGTCATTGTCAAAAAGGGATATATGGAGGTGAGGAAAAGCTTTAAGCGAGATCTTCACCATTGGATTCGATGACTTTTTTATACCAGTCGAAGGATTTCTTTCGGGAGCGTTTCAAGCTTCCGTTTCCTTCATCGTCGCGATCTACATAAATAAATCCGTAGCGTTTGGACATTTCACCGGTAGATGCGCTGATTAGATCGATGCAGCCCCACGTGGTGTATCCAAGAAGAGGGATGCCATCGATTTCCACTGCATCTTTCATGGCTTGAATATGCTGGAGCAGATAGTCGATGCGATAGTCGTCCTCTACCGCAGATAGTCGATGCGATAGTCGTCCTCTACGGTATAGGATCCATCAGGCAGTTCAATCAGCTCGTCTTCGGCTCCCAGACCGTTTTCGACAATGAAGAGAGGCTTCTGGTAGCGATCGTACAGCGTATTCATGGTGATGCGCAGTCCAAGCGGATCAATCTGCCAGCCCCATTCGCTGCTTTTCAAATAGGGATTCGCAACGCCCTTGAATGCGTTGGAGAGTGCCTCGCCTGCATCGGTGCGCGTGGATACGCAGCGTGACGTATAATAGGAGAAACTGATGAAATCAACGGTGTTGTCTTTGAGCAGTTTTTCCTGTTCGGCGCTCATGTGCAGATCGAGTCCCATACGCTCAAACATTTTTCGCGCATAGTTGGGATAATACCCTCTTGCCTGCACATCGATGAACATCATATTTTCATGTTCTTTCTGTCTGGCAAGGAACACGTCTTCCGGCATCGGGCAGTACGGGTAGAACTCTCCAGCTGCCATCATGCAGCCGATCATATTGTCCGGATTGATTTCGTGACCGATTTTTACAGCCCATGCGCTGGAAAGCAGTTCGTTGTGAGCGGCAGTGTACTTCGCTTTTTCCTGGTCTTCGCCTTCGTCAAACTCGAGTCCGGCGCCCATGAAGGGCAGATGCAGGATCATATTGATTTCATTGAAGGTCAGCCACCAGCGGACATAGTTCTTGTAGCGGGTAAAGAGAACACGGCAGAGTCGCTTGTAAAACTCGATGAGAATCGGATTTTTCCATCCGCCGTATTTTTCGCAAAGATGCATCGGAAGATCAAAGTGGGTAATGGTGACCAGCGGTTCGATACCGTATTTCTGCAGCTCGCGAAAGACATCTTCATAAAAGGCGAGTCCTTCTTCGTTCGGTTCTTCTTCATCTCCGTTGGGGAAAATGCGGCTCCACGCAATGGACATGCGGTACACTTTGAAGCCCATTGCGGCAAACTCTGCAATATCTTCTTTGTAGTGGTGATAAAAGTCCACACCTTCCAGGGCAGGAAAGAAGTGTTCGTTGTCGATGGAATGGATGTGTTCAAGGCCCCACTGAACCGGACGGCGGTCCTTGCCATGTGGAATGACATTCACATTGGCAAGTCCTCTTCCGCCTTCGTTCCATCCGCCTTCCACCTGGTTGGCTGCGGTTGCTCCGCCCCAGAGAAAGTTTTCTGGAAAACTCATAGTCTGCGTCCTCTATCTTTCTGTTTTGTATTCATTGACTTCGGGTTGTGTTTCGAAATTCTGATGAACGGATATGCTTTCTTATCTGCGAACAGCGCGAATCAGCACGTCGCCCGTATGAATTTCGCCTTCATTGGCGGCAGTGATGGCAGTGAAATCCGGTGAATTAGTGACAATGACCGGTGTCACTATGTCATAGCCTTCGTTTTGAATGGCTTTCAAATCTGCGTTGAGAATAGGTTCTCCGGCTTTCACTTTATCGCCGGCTTTTTTGAGCGCGTGGAAATGTTTTCCGCCGAGGTTGACTGTATCCATACCGACATGAATCAGGATTTCCGCTCCTTCATCGCTTCGAATGCCGATGGCATGTTCTGTATTGAAAACCATTACGATTTCACCGTTCACCGGAGAACAGAAGGTGTTGCCTTCCGGAATGATCGCTGCCCCTTTGCCCATGATTTCCTGGGCGAACGTGGGATCGTTGACCTGAGAAAGCGGTACAGCTTTACCGGAGATGGGAGCAAGAATTTCCTGAGTGCATGGTTTTTCTGTTGCGATTTCTTCTGCCGCAAGTTTGGCAGCTTCTTTTTCAATTTTTTCTTTTTTACGAGCTTCTGCTTCAGCGTTTTTATTGTTGATGGCATTCAGTCCTTCGTCAGTTTCCTTGAACAGGATCCAGGAAAGGGCAAAGGAGATCGCAAAGGCGATGGCGGCGCCGATGGATGCATTGATCAGATCGCCAAAACCGTCTCCGCCGATATAGCCGGGCAGTGTCATCAGTCCAGGCGAGCCGCCGCCGTAGTTGCGCACGCCCTGCATGCCGACGTACAGACCGCCAATGGCACCGCCGACACATGCGGATAAAAGAGGTGTTTTGAAGCGGACGTTGATTCCATACAGTGCAGGTTCAGTGATTCCGCAGACTGCCGTAATACCGGAGGAGTAGGCGAGTTCTCTGACTTTTTCTTTTTTGGTTTTCAGACCGACTGCCAGAGCAGCGGCGCCCTGAGAAATGTTGGAGCAAAGACCTGCAGGATAGTACAGCGTGTCATATCCCATCGTCATACGATTGTTGATACCGATCGGAACGATGCTGTAGTGAGTGCCTGTCATAACCAGAAGCGGGAAGATGCCGCCGATCAGAGTCGGTACAAGCCAGGGAGTGTAATTGTTCAGCGCGTTGATGCCGTCTCCAATCCAGGAAGAGAGAATGAAGCCGATGGGACCAAGAACCAGCAGCGCCATGGTGCCGGTTACCATCACGGTAATCAGCGGCTTGGTGAAGAATTTGATGGCTTTGGGAGAAACTTTATCCGCAATCGGTTCAACATAACTCATGAACCAGATGGAAAGGATAACGGGGATGACAGATGAGGAATAGCCGGCGTTGTAGACGGGAAGTCCAAACAGACGGATTGCTTCTCCCGTTTCTCTTGAGAGATTGACTATGTTTACAAAATCGGGATGAAGCAGGATACCTCCCACCATCATCGCGAGATAGGGGTTTACATTAAATTTCTTAGCGGCAGAGTTGGCAAGCAGTACCGGCAGGAAATAGAAGGCTGCGTCTGCCATGAAACTGATGATCTGGTAGGTCATGTCTGCCTTGTCCATCCAGTGGAAGGCAATGCATACCGCAAGGACAGCTTTGATCATACCGGCAGCGGTAATCGCCGGAAGAATAGGTGTGAAGATGCCGGTCAGGGTGTCCACCAGAACAGCGCCGATGTTCTTCTTCTCTTTCTTTTCCGGTTCGCCGCCGGCTGGCTGTTCGCCGATCTGCGCAAGAATCGGATTGCATACGTGAGCGACATCGCTTCCGATGATCACCTGATACTGTCCTCCGCTGCTTACGACACCCATAACACCGGGTGTTTCTTTTAATTCTTCAGTTTGAGCAATACTTTCGTCTTTCAGATTGAATCGAAGTCTTGTGGCACAGTGTGTCAGTTTGATGACATTGTCTTTACCGCCGACAAGATTCAGTACAGTTGCTGCAAGTTCCTGATAATTCATTGTGCTTCTCCTTTCTCTTTGGATATGTGTCTTTTGGATATGTGCTGATATTGTCTGCTGTGTTTGATGCCGGGATATGGCGGATTCAAAGCGGTCCGCGCAGTTTCCTCAATGCATGATCAGGAGGCTATTCGAAGCTTTCCTGAGCGAGTCTGCGAATCTGGTCATAGTCATGACCGAAGATCATGCTGGCATCGTGCTGTTTCTGGAGTTGTTTCAAAAGGACAAGATTGTCGAAAAATTCTTCGTGCGATTTGTTGATGGAACCTCCCGGAGGAAGCTGTCTATCCCAGTTTTCGCGGGTATAGACGGTGTCGCCGGTACAGATGAGAGTGCCTTTGTCTCTGGTATGCAGAATCAGTCCGATCAGTCCCGGTGTATGACTTTTCTGAATGAAAAGTTCAACATCGTCTGCCAGTTTTGTATCGGTCTGTACAGCTTCAAAGCACAGTTCCTTCAAATCAAAACTGTCCCGGGCATATGCACCGGAATTGCCGGTGGTTACCTGCAGCCATGCGTTTTTGATTTCCTCTTCGGATGCCATCACGTGACGCAGCGCTTTCGCATTTCGGAAATAGCCCAGTCCGCCTGCATGATCAAAGTGCAGATGGGAAAGAATAATCAGATCAATGTCTTCCGGTTTCAGACCTTTCTGGTCAAGCGCTTCTTCGATCGAGATGAACTCGGGAATCGGATAGGTCTTGCGGGCATGCTCGGAATAGATGCTCGAATAAAAGGGGCTGTTGCCTGTGTCATACAGCACATTGCCGAGAACAGGATGCTGAATGAGAATGGCGGAAATCGGCGACTTGATCTGTTCCGTTGGATCTTCGCACTGGATCAAGTCGTTTTTAGCGCATTCAATGCGCCCGAGATACAGAACGCTGACTTTCATGCTCCTCGCTCCTTACTTGCCCAGATAACCGCCGTCTACCGGAATGACAGCGCCGGTAATGTATTGGGCCCAGGGAGTAGCGAGAAATACAGCCAGTCCGCAGATGTCTTCCGGTTTTCCCCAGCGCTTTTCGGGAATGCGATTGGTGATTTCCTGATATTGCGCAGGGTTGACTTCCTTCATATTGGCAGTCAGTTTTGTCTCCATATACCCGGGGGCGATGGCATTGACTCGAACACCTCTTGACGACCATTCATTGGACAGCGCTTTGGTCAGCTGAGCGACCGCGCCTTTGCTGGCGCTGTATGCAGGAACCATTTCGCTGCCAAAGAACGAAGTCATGCTCGCCACATTGACGATGCAGCCGCTGTTTCTTTCCAGCATGTCTTTTCCGGCAAGCTGGCTGAGCAGGAACAGTGCGTTCAGGTTGATGTCGAGAACAAATTTCCAGCGATCGTAGGGGAAGTTCTCCGCTTTTTCGCGATACTGCACACCTGCTCCGTTAAAGAGAATGTCAATCTGTCCGCATTTTTCAGCCAGCTTTCTGTACTCCTCTTCCAGCTGATCCAGACGGCTCAGATCGCAGCGGTGATACAGAACCGGTCTGCCGAGCTCGTTTTCCAGTGCCTTAGCGGCTTCTTCAATGTTGCCGGCGATATCCACCAGACAGACCGTTGCGCCTGCCTGTCCATAGGCTCTGGCTACCGCGTTGCAAAGTCCATTTGCGCCGCCGGTGACCACAGCCGTCTTGCCTGTCAGATCCATTTCCAACATGTTTTTTTCCTCCTCTTGGTGACGCTTACAGGCTATCATCAGGATTCGCCGAAACCGGAAATTCGGGAATTTGTTCCCGTACTCTGGAGTTTGTTCCAGAAAAAAAACAGCAGGCCGTTTCGGGCATGCTGTCGATATCTGGTTTAAATAAAGGTCTTTACTGCGCTTTGTCTTCATTCTGTTTCTTTTTTATGCGCTGAACTTTCTGTGCCAGCGTTTCCAGAATGTAGATAACGGGAATCTGGCTGGTCACATTGTAAAGACCCGGCAGTACCACCATCGGCATGTAGTAGGAAAGATTGTAGTCAGCCATTTTCGCCAGAGTGCATTGTCTGGTGTTGGTGATGGACAGAATTTTCGCGTGCCCCTGCTTGAATCCATTGATCTGACGATGCAGGGTGCGCTGCTCTCCGCTTACTGACAAGGCGATGACGACAGTATTGGAGAAGTCCTTTCCCGTAATGGGGTAGAACGGATCGCCGATGCTGAACGAAAGGATTCCCAGATTGGAAAAGGATCTGGCGCCGTATTCACCCAGAATGCCGCTGGTGCCTAAACCGATAAAGACGATTTCGCTGCGGGAACAGATAAGCTATAGTTCCCGGGATTTTTTCTCACTAGGAGATTCGAGCTGAATTGAAAGTGGG
>CAOKFJ010000091.1 GCA_948467695.1 uncultured Allobaculum sp.
AAATCACATAAAAAGCGCCTTTCGGCGCCTTCTATGTGTATATACATGTTTTGAACTTACTTCGATTTGTTTTCTGTGACTTCGACTTTGACTTTCTGTCCGCCATCGATGACATCAAAAGTGATTTTCGAGAAGGCATCGAGATCGTCAAGAAGAATTTCACGAACAGCCGCGAACACTTCGTCCTGACCGTCCTGGGTCGGCGTGTCGTATTCGATGGATGTAACGATATGTTTTTTCGCCTGAATCGCAGTCAGGTCTTTGATCATTGAATTCATAATTTAGCCCTCGTCTCGAGTCTACCGCAGTCTCAAATGCAAATCAAATCACATCGCCCGCGCTTTGCGAAATGCCAGATACTCTTCGTAATCTTTTCGTGATCGCGCTTTCTCTTCTTCGCCAAGCACGCGAATGACACGACATGGATTTCCCGCCGCAAACACGCCGGAAGGAATATCGCGCGTGACCACCGATCCGCTTCCAATGATCGACTCGTCGCCGATCGTTACGCCCGGATTGATGGTGCAGCCGCCGCCCATCCATACATCCCTGCCGATGACGATCGCTCTGGCATATTCAAGACCGGTCGCGCGCACTTTGGCGTCGATCGGGTGAACAGGCGTATAGAACGAACAGCGGGGACCGATCAGCGTGCGATCGCCGATAATGACTTTCGCTTCATCGAGGATGAGGCAGTCCATATTGAGAAACGCATTTTCGCCTAGCTCAATCTGCGGACCTAAGTCGCAATAGAACGGCGGAACGATTGCGGCGCTTGCCGGAAATTTTCCAAGAAGCGCTTCGAACAGACTTCTCGCTTCATCGCAGGTCGCGCAAAGATTGATTTTTCGAAGCAGTCTGCGCGCTTTGCTCCATGAGGGATCGCCCGTGTTGTAGACATCGTAGAGAAGTCCCGAAGCACGGCGTTCGATTTCATCGTGATGAATCGCCATAGTCAAATGAAGGCTGCGAATTTCTACGCTTCGCAGACAACGCGTGTCCAGCCAAACGGATCTTCGATTTCACCCCACTGAATGCCTGTAAGGGTATCGTAGAGTTTCTGTGTCAGCGGACCGGTTTTAAAGTCGTTGATCACTGTTTTTTCACCTTTGTAGCAGAGTTCGCCGATCGGAGAAATAACAGCAGCTGTTCCGGTTCCGAATGCTTCCTGCAGGCGTCCGTCTTTCGCGGCAGCCATCAGATCGTCAACAGAGAGATGTTCTTCGTGAACGGGGTAGCCCATGTCGCGGACGATATGGAGAATGGAATCGCGGGTAACGCCGGGAAGAACGGTGCCTTCGATCGGAGCGGTCCAGATTTCGCCGTCGATCAGGAACATTACGTTCATGCTTCCCACTTCTTCGATGTATTTCTTGTGCACGCCATCCAGCCAGAGAACCTGGGTATAGCCCTGTTCTTCCGCTTTTTCCTGCGCTTTAAGGCTTCCTGCATAGTTTCCGCCGCATTTGGTAAAGCCGGTTCCGCCGGGAGCCGCGCGAACATATTCGTCTTCTACCCAGATTTTTACCGGTGCCATTCCTTCCGGATAATACGCGCCGACGGGAGAGAGAATGATCATGAATTTATAGGATACCGCCGGATGAACGCCAACCGCTGCTTCGGAAGCGAACATGAACGGGCGGATATAGAGGGATTCGCCCTCATTGGACGGAACCCAGTCTTTCTCGACTTTTACGAGTTCTTCGATCGCCTTGACGAACAGTTCTTCGGGGACTGCCGGCATGGAGAGACGGTCGTTGGAATTGGCAAAACGGGCTGCGTTCTTTTCCGGACGGAACAGCTGAATCTTGCCGTCTTTTGTGCGGTAGGCTTTCAGGCCTTCGAACGTCTCCTGCGCATAATGGAGAACCATCGATGCGGGATCCATCGCGATCGGACCAAACGGGACGATGCGCGCATCGTGGAAACCGCCCTGGTCTTTGTCATAGTCGCAGACGAACATATAGTCTGTGTAGTATTTACCGAAGCCGAGTGCGCCTTCGGGTTTCTGTTTGAGATCTGTACGGGGTTCAAAACGAATATCCATTAGAGAACAACCTTCTTTCTTTGCATGAAATTTGGTTAAACAGTATCCCTAACGCTACCCTTTGGCAATCATTGCGAAACATCGAAATCAAGCAAAGACGAAAAAAACGATCAAACTGTAAGAAACACGGTTTGATCGTTTCATTTTCTTTCAATTTGTTTTCAGCACGAAGATTCATCTCTGCCCAGAAACAGCAGTCAAAAGCGTCAGTTCTTTCTACGCTTTCGCGCCGGCAAGCTTTTCTTTGACACGGCTGCGAAACGATACGAGCGCGCCATGCCCGCCGCTTGGTCTGGAATCGTCGATCTGTTCGACATCGTCGTGTCCTTTCATCCAGCGGTTGGTTCTGTCGTACCAGAAGAAGTACACCGAGGAAATGAACCAGGTAAGCGGATAGACCCAGTAGACGAAATTAATGTTTTCAAAAGGCGCGGTGATCTCCAGGAACGCGACGCGGATGCCGCACCATACAATCATCATGACATACATCGGCACAGCCGGCTTGCCGCCGCCTCGACAGACAGCGCTGACAGCATGCGAGTAGGCAAGCAGGAAATAGAACAGACCATCGATGCGTGCGCGTCCTACGCCATACGCGACAACTTCGGGATTGGAATCGAACCAGCCGATCATCGTCGGCGCAAACATCACAAAGATGATCCCCATCAGTTCCGCAATCAGAACGGACCAAAAAATGGTGCACTTGGCTCCAGTGCGGGCTCGTTTGAGTTTGTGCGCGCCGATGTTCTGACCGATAAATGTGGACGCCGCCATACCAAACGACTGTATTGGAAGGAACGCAAAGCCCTCGAGTTTGGAATACGCGCCGATGCCCGCCATGGCTGTATAGCCGAAATGGTTGATCTGCGACTGCACGATCGTGTTAGCAAATGAAATGATCGAGTTCTGCACACCAGCGGGAAGACCATTGCGGACAACATCGTACAGCGCTCTTTTATGAATGCGGACCTTGCGCAGTTCGAGGCGGTAAACATCTTTGGCGCGCATGAGCGTAAACATCGCCAGAATCGCGCTGAGCATCTGCGCGATCACTGTCGCAAGCGCCGCTCCGCCCACGCCCATGTGCATCGGTCCCATAAAGAGGAGGTCAAGTATAACATTGAGCACGGACGAGAAAATCAGAAAGTACAGCGGCGTTTTCGAATCGCCGACCGCACGCATGATCGAGGAGAATATGTTGTACATAACCAGACCCGCGATGCCCGCAAAATAGATCGAGAAATATTCGTTGGACAGCGGGAGCACATCCGCCGGCGTGTCCATCCACACCAGCAGTATGGGCGACAGCCAGCTGCCAAGCAGCGCCAGCACCACGGAAATGATCACGCCCAGAGCGGTTATGGTATGTACGGTTTTTCGCACATCATCCCATCTTTCGCCGCCGAAGGTCTGCGATACAACGATCGAAGCACCCATTGCCATGCCGTTGAAAAAGCCGACAAGAAGCATGATCAGGTTGCCAGACGACGAAACCGCCGCCAGCGCGTACGAGTCCAGCAGCTGACCGACAATCAGCGTGTCCGCCGTGTTGTACAGCTGCTGGAACAACTGTCCGAGAAACACCGGCAGCGCAAACGCGAGCAGCTGCCTGGAAATCGGACCTTCTGTCATCAAAACACTTTGTTTCGAAGCACTCATTCCATTCACCTCGCTTAATCTCAAGAGATTGTAAGGAGAGGCAATGACCAAAACAAGAAATCGTGCCTGTTCCGAAGACATGAACAATCCAAAAGCCGACATTCTCAACGCTTTTGACAAAAACACCGCTAAATATGTCACAAGACACGGTGCATCCGCAATCTGCGACGTTGATAATCTTGTACATCTGTCTTTGTTTTTAAACCGTCGCATCTGAACTCGAGCGAAATGCATCCCCTCAAGCTCTGCATTGACACCGATGCATGCCAGAGCGCGCATATTTGTCTGCTTGACAAAGAGTCCTGCCAGAGCGATTGAAGGAGATTGCCGTTCTGCCGAAGCACACATAGCTAGCCTTTTTCTGCCGATTCTGCTTTTTGTCTTCTTTTTCTTTCTTTTTTCCTCTCTCTTTTGCTCCATGCGCCTCGATACAGCACGAGTCTGAACCGTAAAAATCAGGTGTGTTATACTCTTTTCATGTTTTTTCAGAAAGCGAGGAAATATTATGAAGTTGATTATTCCGGAGAACTACGATCCGGTTCTGGACATCCGCCAGACCCAGGAAGCCATTAAATACATTCGCGACACTTTTCAGCATGAATTTGGAAAGGAAATGAATCTGACGAGAATTTCGGCGCCCCTTTATGTACCGAAAAGCTCCGGACTCAACGACAATCTCAACGGCACCGAACAGCCTGTGCATTTTACAATGTGCGAAATGCCCGAAGAGGACGTTGAAATTGTTCACTCCCTTGCCAAATGGAAACGCATGGCTTTAGGCAAGTACGGTTTCCGTCTGCACGAAGGCTTGTACACAAACATGAACGCCATCCGCAAGGATGAAGAACTCGACAACCTCCACTCCTCCTACGTTGATCAGTGGGACTGGGAAAAAGTCATTGCCAAAGAAGAACGCACTGAAGAAACACTCAAAAAGCATGTGCGTAAAATTTTTAAAATCATCAAACATATGGAACACGAAGTCTGGTACAAATACCCGCAGGCGGTGAACCACCTTCCTGACTCCATCACTTTCATGACCAGCCAGCAGCTGCTCGACCGCTATCCTGATCTGAGCGCCAAGGAACGCGAAAACGCGGCGACCAAAGAGTATGGATGCATCTTTTTGATGAAGATCGGCGCACCGCTTTCCAACGGGCAGAAACACGATGGACGCGCTCCCGACTATGACGACTGGGATCTCAACGGCGACATTCTCTTCTGGTACGACCCCCTGCAGACAACGCTTGAGATCTCGAGCATGGGCATCCGTGTCGATGAAGATTCTCTGCACAGCCAGCTCGAAGCGGAAAACGCGCTCGATTGCGAGAACCTTCCTTTCCATCGCGGCATTCTCGATAAAAAACTCCCCTATACAATCGGCGGCGGTATCGGTCAGTCCCGTCTGTGCATGCTTCTGCTCAAGAAGGCGCATATCGGCGAAGTCCAGGCGTCTTTATGGCCGCAGGAAATGCTCGACAAATGCAAAGAAGCGGGCATTCAGATTCTCTAAGCAAAATGCGATAGAACCGCAAAACACCCGCAGCGCAGATACTTTGATTATCTATTCAGTCACTGCAGACCAAAAGCTCTGTTTCCCTTCATGGAAGCAGAGCTTTTTTCATGCGGCAGAAAAAGCCTTTTTAATGTGTCTTTTGAAATCTTTCGTTTATTTTAACGATTATTTTATAAAACCGTATATTTTTTCCCTGAAGAGATTACCATTTGTCTTATAGCGATGATTTTTATTCTTTAAACAGATACCATTTAATCAACAGCCAGTCTCTGCTCAAGATGTTCCGCATCCTGCTGCACACAGAATGCACGATTTCGCGCAGAGGCTGCTCTGCCGTATAGCGCTGCGCACATGCTTTGCAGCCAGCATACAGCGAAGCGCTATGCGGTTTTGTATGCGCTCTGATCGCCTGCGCATACGCAAAACATCGAAAAAGAAGAAACAATCCCGATTTCATTCTGAACGCATTGAGGCTGCTTATGCAGCGGCAGAATCGCAATCGGAAATCGAACATTGAAAGGAGAATCTATGAAACACCTGCACCGCTTTGCGGCAGCTGCCGCAAGCGCCGCGCTGCTGCTTGGAACAGCCGCGCCTCTGTTTGCCCGGGACGATGATCCAACCGCTTCGCCAACGGGCAAAATCTCCCAGCCAGGAGAAGCAAAAGACTTCCTGGACGAAAACGACAAAATCATTTCGGATCAGGACACACCGGTAAAAGCCGGAGAAACCGCAAACTTCCAGCTTGAATCCAATCTTCCCTCCGACATTCTCAGCAAAGGCGTCACCCTGATTGAAATCGGTGACGATGATCCGCGCGAACAGAGAATGGAAGGCAGATACGAGATCACCTTCCACGATGTCATGGATGCAGAATTCACGCCGAATCTGGATGCGCTCAAAGTTTTTGTCGGCGATAAGGAAATCCCGCAAGAGGGCACAGTTGACGGCAAAACCGTTCCCTTCTATACAGTAAGCGCTGTGGAGAACATCGCTGAGGGCAAATCGTTTACGGTCACGCTCAACATCGTCAATCTCTTCAACGCGCATGAAATCGACATGACCGATTTTGGCGCAGCAAAAGAAGACGGAACAAAAAGCGTGACAAAACTCTTCGTACGCTATTCCGCAAAACTCGAGGAAGAACTCACCCATGGACGCTACATCAACAGTGTCTGGGCAACCGATACAGCAGACAAAGAAAAACCGGAAGAACCGCCTTTCGTCGATACGGAATTCTCCCGCCTCGAGATCACCAAAAAATCGACCCCGACTGAAGGTGAAGACGGCAATCCGGTTGATGGCGCAAAACTGGATGGCGCCATTTTCCAGCTGTACAAAGCAATTGACAACAAAGACGGCACCTTCACCCAGGGCGAAGCCTATGGCGATCCTGTCACCACCGGCGACCTTGAAAACACCGCAGAAGATGAGACCGGTATGGCGATTTTCAACAATGTGCCTGTCGGTCATTACTATATCGTCGAAACAAAAGCCCCGGATGGATTCATCATCCTCAAAGAACCTGTACTCGTTGACCTGCGTGCCGACAAAAACGGCTCATACGTCATCGAAAGCGAAATTCTCAACACCAACATCCCCGAAACTGGTGGCGCGGGAACGTTCATGTACACCATGGCAGGCGCCGCTCTTGTCGGTTCCGCTGTTGTGATTATGGCCCTTCGCCGCAGATCGAAAAACGATGCGGATGAAGAAGCCGCCAGCTAACTAAACAAAGCTGAATCCTCTATCCTTCCTAGCGAGATATCTCAACTACCTCAACCCTAAGTCCCATAGATAC
>CAOKFJ010000092.1 GCA_948467695.1 uncultured Allobaculum sp.
CATTGACATCGACAACAAGGCCGCTGATCGCATTGCCATCGGTATCCGTTACAGACCAGACAATGTCTTCGAGAACAGCGTCTTCCGGATCAGAGGTCAGGTTCATGCTGAGTTTCTGACCGGCAGAAAGTGTATCGGAATCAGCATTGATCGCGATGGAGGAAGCAGAAGCTTTGTCTTTAGCGATAATGCGTTCGGAATCGATATCGAGAAGAGCATTGGCATCGGCAATGGTTTCCGGTGTTACAGCGCTGTCGAATACTTTCACGCTTTCGAAGCGGTGGCTTCCGGAGCGGTTTTTGGAGAAGGCATCGTAGTTGAGGTAGAGCGGCTGGTTGTCCGCATAGGCGTGAACACCGTCATCCAGAGCAGTAACCACGCGCTCGCCGCCATCAACGTACATGTACAGTTCGTTGGCATCGGCATCGAATCCGGCAACGACTGTATGGCTGTTGCCAATCCAGTTCGCGTATTCATCACCTGTCAGTTCATGACGGCAGTTGAGCCACTCGCTGCCATTGTAGATGAACAGTTCGACTTTGGAAGTATTGATCTGCAGCGAGAAGGTGTGATCGCCTTTGGAAAGAACAATGTTCTGTCCGCGCATTTCTGTCGGGATGAAGCTGGTTTCAAACGACCAGGATTTATCCTGCTGGAATACATCGTTGAATGTATCGTCTTCGCCCAGTTTTACCTGTCCCTTGAATGCGTTTCTACCGTTTTTGGCTGTCCATTCAAGATTATTGGCAGGAATTTCAAATTTGTTTGTTCCGGTATCTTCAAGGAAGAGATCCTTGCCTGCCAGACTTGCGGCAAGTTCGGCTTTCTTCGCCAGGCGGGCGATGCGGTCTGCGCCGACTTTGTCTTTATCGGCATCATCAAGCGCTTCAACCTGCGCCTGCAGATCGGCGATCAGATCGATTTCGCTTGCCTTCATACCGGTCACGCCATCGATGGCTTCGATCAGCGCATTGACAGAGGATCCGCCGATTTCGTCCGGATCAACACTTTCGACAACGCGATACGGGTTGGCGCGTGCGAATACATCGTCACTGTCGGAGAATGTGCCTTCAGCCGGAATGATGGTGTAGGTCCATTCATAAACTTTGCTTGTGGGAAGCTGGTACTCTCCAAGTGGTCCTGGACCGCATGTCGCGCCGCCGGTTCCCATGGAGCCGTAGTTGACGTTGACATAGGTTTCTTTGTCCGGAGACAGTTCATACGGATGGTTGACACTGTCAAGCTCATTTGCGGTGAAGTGCAGAGCCTGCATTTCAAGCGGAGTCTTGGCGGTTACGATCATGGAGTTCTGTCCATTGTCGAGTGTCATCCATGTTGTTCCGGTCATTGTGCCGGTATCGTCAACACGCATGTAAGGCTGGAACAGTTCGTTGACTGTGGAACTGTATACGCCGACACGCGCATTGGTGTTGCGGTCGTACAGTGTTTCAACCGGTCCGTTTCCGTACCACTGCACCTGTTCAAAGCCTTCCGGCATTGTCATGTGCGAGCCGACACGGATGAAGTTGCCTTTTCCGGAAGCTGTCGCGTCCACTTTCCAGTCCATTGTGACTGCGCCATCGCCATCAATCGTGTAGACGATGTCGACTTTTGTATTGCCTGCAGAGGGCAGAACGATATGGGAAGTGATGGTGGAATTGACTTCATCGAAATCCACAGATTCAACGGTCATGTTGTTCGTCGCTGACTGCCATACGCTGTCATAGGAGCCTTTATCGTTTTCAAAGCGTCCGCGCCAGAAGTCAGGTGTCGGACCTTCGCTCACCATGGTTTCGCCATTGAAGACGTAGTTTTCCATCAGACCAGTGTCTTTGGAGATGGAGAAGCTGAAGCCTTCACCGGAAACGTCGAACGCGTTGGTTTCGGTATTTTCCGCTACGACGATGTCGCCGAGATTTTCAGATTTGGAAACCTGTCCCACGTTGGCAGGAATGCGCATCTGCTCCCAGCCAAGTTCAAAGCCTTTCTTCGCCCAGAGAGTGTCTTCTTTGAGACGAACAGAAAGGTTAAGGAAGTAGTCGGTACCGTCTTTGAATGTTTCAGGTGTCTTGTACGGAACGAGGATTGTGCCTTCTGCAGATGGTCCGATGTCCGCGTTTTCAACAACGCCTTCATCGATGACTTTGCCGTTTTCGAGAACCTGCCATACCACTTCATAGTCGGCAAGGTTGTCGCTGACGCCTTCGTTGCGAACGTGCAGACGCTTGTTGAGCACGTCGGCATCATCGCCCTCAAACCAGAAGTTCTGGTACTGGTATTTGACTTCATACAGTTCAGGCTGCGGTGTGCGGTCGGGGAAGATCAGACCGTTTTCGCAGAACGATCCTGTGTTGGGGTTGTCGCCCCAGTCGCCGCCGTACGCATAGAATTTTCCCTTCATTTCTTCGGGGTAGAGATTTGTATGCGCATAGTCTTCGGCATAGTAGTCCCATCCGGTTTCGGTATAGCCTTCATAGCCATCCTCATAATCAACCCATGCCAGAACGGATTCGTCTTCAGGAGCGATCGCCGGAGTATCGGTAATCTGGGATTCGATTTCTTCAGCGGTAAGCGCGCGGGTATAAATGCGTGCAGTTGCCATTTCGCCATCGAGTCTGCGGTTGCGCTCGGCTTCATAACCGAAACCAAGCTGGTAGCCGGACGATGCGATATCGCTGATCAGATTTCCGCTTGCCACTTCTTTGCCATCGCAGTACAGCTTGGCAGCGCCTTTGTCATAAACAGCGGCGATATGATGCCATTCATTGGCCCAGTTTGCGGGGAACGGGAAACTGATTGCGGACCAGTTATTGTCTTTGTAAACATAGAATTCCACAGCGTTGTTGGAACCATGTGTTTTCAGCGCCACCTGGCTGTCGCCTTTGGCGATGAATACGTTGTTTCCGGAGTTGGAATACGGTTTGACTACACACTCCAGGGTAAAGCTCTTGTCTTTGCCGGAAAGCGCGTCGTTGTATTTCTGATCCACATCGAACAGGGTGTAGCCGGAGAACGCGGCTTTGTCGCCCTCTTTCCAGTCATCATCGGAACCATACGCAATGGCGGTGTTGCCTTTTTTATCGGTAACTTTGAAGTTATGTGGCAGATCCGTCAGATCTTTTGCGCGCGACTGGTCGACCCAGTCCCAGATGAATCCGCCCATCTGGTTGCTTCCCGCGCGGGTCGCATCCCAGTATTCTTTCAGGTTTCCAACGGAGTTGCCCATGCCGTGCGCGTATTCAACGTGCAGGAACGGAATGCGTCCATCGCCTGTCTTGCCGTTGACGGTTCCGACAGAAGCGTACATGTTGGCATCCATATCAGTGCCGACTTTTCCATGGTGACCTTCGGAATGCGTCATACGTGTCGGGTCATTGCGTTTGAAATACCAGATCATGTCGCGCGGTAGACCATTGGCGAAATCCTGTCCCACGTTATGGAACATTTCGTTTCCGATCGACCAGGAGAAGATCGAGGGGTTGTTGCGCAGACGCTTGAATGTGGTTTCGGTACGATCCATACCAAGTTCATAGAAGTAATGCTGAGCATTGGAGTTGGACTGCACCTGGTGGCTTTCCATGTTGGTTTCCGCCATGACATAAACGCCCCAGCGGTTGCACAGCCAGTAGAGATATTCATCGTTGGAGTAATGGGAAGTACGAACAGCGTTGAGGTTGTTCTGCTTCATCAGACGGATATCTTCTTCCATCGTCTTTTCAGGGATGGCTTTGCCGTAGATCGGTTCGGTATCGTGACGGTTTGCGCCTTTGATCAGCAGACGCTTGCCGTTGATGGTTACAGGATCCCACTCTTTGGTGGTTACGTTGTAGTTTTCGTCAACTTCGGTCGCGGTGAAGCCGAATTCGCGGAAGCCGAGCTGCGTGCTCAGTGTTTCCACCACATTGCCGTTTCCGGTTTTCCGCACTCCACAGTTTCGGTTTTTCAACGTAGCAGGATGTATCGACGCTGCGCACTTTGCCCGGAGCAACCTGTTCGATCGGCGCTTCGTTGGTAAAGAGTGTCGAGCCGTCTTCATCAATCGCTTTTGTTTCGATTGTCCAGCCATCATGCGCGACATTCGACAGGTTGGAGATGTCGGCGCTGAAGTTGAACATCGCGTTTTCGTATTTGGAATCAAGATCGGTGGTGTAGTGGTAGTCCTTGATCTGAACAAGCGGTGTCTGTGTCAGATAAACGTCACGGAAAATACCGCCGTCATAGATCATGTCCTGGTCTTCGAACCAGGTGCCGTCGCAGAAACGGTGCACTTTGACTGCCAGGAAGTTTTCGCCCTCTTTCAGGTAGTCGGTGACATCGAATTTATGCGGCGAGTAGGAGTCTTCGGAATAGCCGACTTCCTTGCCGTTGACATACACGTAGTAAGCCGATTCCACACCGCCGAATGTCAGATAGACACGGTTGTGTTCAAGGTCGTAGTTTGCCGGAAGGTCGAATGTCTTGCGGTACATGCCGACCGGGTTGTAGTTGACCGGCGCTTTAGGCGACGGCACGTTCGGGTCGTACTTGGACTGGAACGGGTTGGGGGTATTGGTATAGATCGAGAAGTCAAAACCCTGCATGGTCCAGCTCTGCGGAAGCTGCACGGTTTTCCATCCATCAGCCGCATCAGGCTGGTAGGACTGTTCATAGAACGGGTTGGCTTCGTCAAGGAAAGGCATTGCCTTTTCCTGGTTGTCGACAACGGTGAGTTCCCAGTCGGAGCCTTCGCCTGTCAGCAAGTGGAACAGCGGGGACTGTTCGCGTGTCTGGTAGTTGAAGGCGGCGTCAGCAGCCATTTTTTCATCCGCAAACGGGATGATCGGCGCCGAAGCGTCTTCACGGTTGATGCCGAATACGTCTTCGGCTTTCTGTTCATGTCCCTTCAGATCCGTGTAGGCTGTACCGGTCCACTCTTTGTGCGTGAACTTCTTCTCATCAACAGAAGATTTGATCGCGCCAAGCGGTTCGAGCCCCTCAGATGATGTCGAATTCGCGGAAATCGTCATCTGTCCGGAAACTGCAGAAACAAGCATCGCTGCGGCAAGCGCCCCAGCAGCATACCTATTTTTCTTTTTCATAGATATCCTTTCTTTTCTCTTATATGCGTTTTCCATAACGCTCTTGAAACAAGTATATGCCCCTTTTGTATACGCTTACAACGGCCGACAGCGTGGCGAAGCAGGCAAAAACATCCCGCAACATTATCTTTTCGATTGTCTCTGTTATCCAGACAGGACAAGATATAAACAGGTAAAGTCACATTTATCTTCAGCGAAATTTTTAAAAGAAAAATGTTTTTCGCTTGCGCGTTAACATTGAGTTAACATTGATAAAATCATTAGAATCCAATCTCAACTTCTTTTTCCGGGATGTCTTCCTCTTTTTTCTTCGCCGAAGTGCATGCGCGGTACATGCGCTGCGATTACGTACGCTGATGTTCGCACATGCATTGCGTCATATCCTTTGAATTCCCGACAAGCACAACACAAAAAGAGCGGACCATGCGGCTTGAAAACCGTAAGCTCCGCTTTCGCGTCTTTTCGTATGCAGAGAACTTGTCATTGAAGCGCATGCCTGTGTCCTGGCGATGCATAAACCCGTCACTTTGCATGCTCGAGAACGGAAGACGACCGACCAAGGCGAACCGTTCTTAAAAGCGAGCAGCGCATGAGGGATTTCGAAAGAAAAATATGGAAATAGAAATGTAATCAAGATATGTAAACAGAACAAACCGCAAGCAAAAGGAGAAACGCAAGTACCGGCATATTGCTCAGCTGCAGATTCAAAGGAGATAGAAAGATCCGCTTAAACTGCACTTGGGCTTCAATCACACTTTTCTGCAAGACGAAAAGCGGTATACGCTATCGATTTGAGCCAAACATGCGTTTGCGGCGAACTTTTTCGGTATGTTCGCGCACCGGAGCGAGCGCCTCGGTAGAGATGCAGCCCTCTTCGCGCATGGACTGCGCCGCCAGGCAGACGGTATCGAAGTTGACGGATGTTCCCCCTTCTTCACAATCGTATGTCGCCGCGAACTCGCGGGAAATTCCGATCGATTCCGCTGCTTCTTCCGCGTCGATATTCGCGCCGAGAAAAAGGAACTGCCAGTCGTAGACAATGCGCTGCCGCTCGATCAGTTTGCGCACGCTTGTGCGGCTGTACTTTGAGCTCGCGTTTTCCGCGCCATCGGTGATGATCACAAACATCACGTTGTCCGGGCGATTTGCCTCATCGGATTTGCGGATCAGGTTGACCATGCGCTCGATCGTCATGCCGGTCGCGTCGCAAAGGGCGGTCATGCCGCGCGGTTCGAAGTCGCTTAACTTCATCGGTTCGACTTGCTGGATGTCCACGCGATCGTGAAGCAGTTTGATTTCATGATCGAAGAGCACAGTAGTGATACGGCAGCCACCATCGAGTTTTCTGTTCTTTTCGAGAACGGAATTGAATCCGCCTACTGTATCGGATTCCAGCCCCGCCATCGAACCGGAGCGGTCGAGAATAAATACGAGTTCAGTCATTTTGTTTTTCATAAGAAGCATCTCCTGTCTATGTGTGTTTTGATGATTCAATGATACGAAGACAGAGCGCCCCATAGGTCGCCTTGAAAGCGACATCAGACTGGCAGCGCAAACGCTTTGAATGCGGCATACGCATTCAGGCAAGCCATACATGTTGTGCCGTATAGAACCGCTTATGAATGAAGGAAAGCTGGAAATGCGCAAACAAAGAGAAGAGTGTGGGCGATATAGAACGAAAAAAGTCCCATCTTTTCAGATGAGACGGATAAACAACACGAATAATCCAACCCGATTCCACTTGCGCAGAAAAGTCTGGTGATAAAAACATGACGGATGAATTCTTGTCAGGATCCAAGCAGAGGCTGATCATACTGGAACAGCACTTCATTGATTTCAAAAATATTGTACTGACGCGATACCAGGAAGTATTCGTAACCTTTTGAAATTCCACCGGGATTATGACCTTCGATCCTGTTCGGTAAAC
>CAOKFJ010000093.1 GCA_948467695.1 uncultured Allobaculum sp.
CTCGGACCGGAGGGCGGTGCCGGAGGCGGCATGATCGTGGCGCAGGGCACACCGGAAGAAATCGTCAAATGCCCGGACAGCTTTACCGGCAAGTATCTCAAGCCGCTGCTTCATCACTGAGCATACGCTCAATTCGGCAGCAGTCTGAAAAACTGAACGCACACGCAAAAGAGCAGGAGAGAGATCCTGCTCTTTTTGTAAACGCTCCAGATGAAAAACAGGAGCGGAAAGCGGATTTTTTTGTGCAACAGAAACTGTTCATGGTCTGTTAACGTGCATGATGAAGATGTACAAAGAAGCCCTTACAGAAATAAAAGAAAGCGGTTCAATGCCGGAAAAAAGGGAAATAGATGCCCGAAAACCGACATTTGTGTAAAGGGTGTCAATCATTTTGTTTTTATTGGAACAGGATATGGCTTACCATGCTAAAGTCTGACAGGATAAGAGAGACGAAATGCGCACGCATGCATAACCCTGTGTCTGTCAGACGTGCAGCAGCGAGACAGAAGCCGCGTCATATGCAGACCGTACTGGTCCGGAAAGGAGCGACGTATGCCCAAGACAACCGTCCGAGAGCTAGAACAGAAATTCCACTGGGAAAGAGTCGCTGGAAGCGAAGAAGCCCTTTCCCGTCCAATCACTCTGCCTGACATCAACCGTCCGGGTCTCGAGCTGGCTGGATATCTCTCCCATTCGCAGACAAAGCGCCTTATCGTCATCGGCGGAAAAGAGTACCGCTACATCACCGACGAGATGGATGAAATTTCCCAGCGCCGCGTCTTCGAATTCATTACTCATGACGATACACCGTGCATTCTGCTGACCGGCGGGCACGAATGTCCTCCGATTCTGCGCGAAATCGCGGATCGAAAAGATTTCCCCGTCTTCCAGACGAAAACGAAAACGAGCCAGGTTGTGGTCAATGTCACAAACTTTCTCGATGAACTGCTTGCGCCCGCCATTCTGCTTCATGGCGAACTCGTGCTCATTTACGGTGTCGGCGTGCTGATCACCGGACCAAGCGGCATGGGCAAAAGCGAAATCGTGCTTGAGCTGATCAAGCGCGGACATCAGCTTGTCGCGGATGACCGTGTGGATCTCTACCGTATTCACAACACGCTCATCGGTAAAACCGCTCAGGTCATTTCCGGTTTTATGGAACTGCGCGGTGTCGGCATTATCGATGTGAAACGCCTGTACGGCATCACTTCGGTAGCGCAGGCTGCGGAAATCAGTTTTGAAATTTCTCTGGTTCCCTATGATCCGAACGCGAAATACGACCGCATCGGTCTGGAAGCCAGAAAATATACCGACTACCTCGGCATCCCCGTACGCAAGATGACGATTCCCGTTACGTACGGACGACCGATGTCGACCGTCATCGAAACGGCTGTAACCAACTACCTGCTTCAGCGCGATGGTTTTGATTCGGCCAAGAATTTTGAAGAACAGGTTCTTCTGGAAATCGAGCGAAACAGCCGCGAGGAAGAACACTAAAACAGACAGTATACTGTCAGTACACGCAAGGCATAAGCGGGCGAATTATTCGTACCGCTTTTTCCATACATATAAAAAACAAGGAGGATTTATGAACCGCACTCCCATGAACAGTCTCAATGTACAAAAGCACAAACTGCCGCTGCTGCTGTTCGATCTTGACGGCACGCTGATTGATTCGCAGTATCTTGTTTTCGAGACCTTTCGCCGCGTCTTCGCGCTGCGCAAACCCGACTACGCGCTTAGCGACGAAGAACTGTATTCCTTTTTCGGACCGACGCTTGAAGTGACATTCATGCGCTATTTCCCGGAAGAAGAAGTGGAAGAGATCATTGATCTGTATCAGGTCATCAACCGCGATCTGCACTATACGCTGCTCAAGGAAATGCCGCATGCGCTTGAGACGATTCAGGCGCTGCATACGAAGGGATATGAAATGGGCATTGTCTCCAACAAGCGCCGCGATCCGGTGCTGCTTGGCATGGAGATCTGCCAGCTCACACCGTATTTCAGCCATGTGTTTGCCAAAGAAGATCAGCCTGAATGCAAACCTGCGCCCGGCGGAATCATCCACGCCGCAAAGACAATGGGCTATGAACCCTGCGAAACGGTATACGTCGGCGACAATGCCGCGGATATGCAGGCCTCAAGACGGGCAGGCGTCTTTGGCATTGGCTATACTTTAGATACAATCCAGAAAGAAGCACTGAAGAAGGAAGAGCCCTGGCATCTGATTGACGATCTGGCTTTGCTTCCTTCTGTTTTATTGGAGGTTTAAACGACTATGGAACGTGAATTTGATTTCGCTATCATCGGCGCCGGTCCAGGCGGTATGACCGCAGCGCTGTACGCATCCCGTGCCGGACTGCAGACGGTCATGATCGACGCTTCCGCGCCCGGCGGAAAACTGCTCAAAACCCACCGTATTGACAACTATCCCGGAGTGCCGACAGTCTCCGGATTCGAACTGGCAATGACCATGAACAAACAGGCAACTTCGTTTGGCGCCGAAATGATGTTCGGCAAGGTCGTTTCCGTAAACAAAGACAAACAGCTGTTTCTCGAAGACGGCACGATCATCAACGCCAAAGCGGTTCTGATCGCAACAGGCGCAAACGAACGTCTGCTCAACATTCCCGGAGAACAGGAAGCCATCGGGCATGGAGAAAGCTTCTGTGCCGTGTGCGATGGCGCGTTCTTCCGCAACAAGGAAGTCATCGTCATTGGCGGAGGAAATGCGGCGCTTGAAGAATCGCAGTTTCTTACCCAGTTCGCCAGCCATGTCACTATTGTGATTCGCCGGGATGAATTCCGCGCGACAGAACAGATTCAGCGCGAGATTGAAGAAAACGACAAGATCAGCGTGATCCGCCACCACACCCCGGAGCGCATCCTGATGGAGGATGGAAAAGTATCCGGCATCGTGCTCAAGGATGTGGAAACAGGAATGGACATCACGATTCCCTGTCAGGGCGTTTTCCCGTATATCGGCCAGGATCCCGCAACAGAGTTTGCGAAAGATCTCGGCATTCTCGATGAAAAAGACTACGTTGTTGTCGATGACAAAATGGAGACATCCGCCGAGGGCATCTTTGCGTGCGGCGACTGCATTGCCAAAGATCTGCGCCAGGTTGTCACCGCATGCGGTGATGGAGCAATTGCCGGCGAACAGGCTTTCCATTACGTGCGCTCGCTCTAGACAGATCAGTCCCAAACAGCACGAATTTCACAACGGATTTGAATTGTCCCGGTTTCCATAGCGAAACCGGGATTTTTTATACGGCATATCGCATGAATGCCGCATAGCGAAAAAAATCTCCTGTTTCTGCCGCAGACGGCAAAAGCAGGAGATGGAACAGGTGCAGGGAAAATCGAACACTAGTTGTTTACGTTGTGGTGAACCGGCGGGGTGTCGGTGGTCAGTCCGCGGAATTCATAGCCGGCATCGCGGTATGCCTGAATGATTGCCGGAAGAGCATCGGCAGTTGTGGATTTGGTCGGCGAGTCATGCATGAGCAGAACGACTTTATCTTCACCGATCGATGCGGTGGCGCTTTCGACAAGCTGCGAGGGATCAACATCAATACCGGTAGCATCTGTCGAGTCGGCGTTCCAGTCGAAGTAGGCGTAGCCTTTTTTCTGCACTTCATCGACCAGACGAGTCATGATGCCCTCATTCGCGGACGAAACCAGATTGGACGATCCGCCGGGGAAGCGGATGACTTTGGTTTCTACGCCGGTTTCGGATTTAACCAGATCGCTGATCTTCTGCAGATCATCGAAATACGCTTCTTCGCTGGCGTAAATGGAATCGTAGTCGTGGGAATACGTGTGCAGAGCAATCGTATGACCGTCATCGACGATTTCTTTCATCAGGCCGTTGTACTCCGGATTTGTTCCGGTCACGAAGAATGTAGCCTGCGCATTCATATCGCGAAGGATTCTCAGAATATCTTCGGTTGTCGCGGAAGGACCATCATCAAATGTCAGATAGCAGATTTTTTTGCCGAAATCGGGATCAGCTTCAACCGTTACGGTCTGGGTATAGCTCTGCTCGTTTCCAGAGATATCGCGCGTTGTCAGAATGACGGGATAATCGCCGGGTTCGGAGGTGTTGAGCATGCTTGTATCGACTTCGAGAACCGGATTTTCATCATGATCATCCTTGACGACAAGACTGCTCGAAGGATAGTCGAAGCCCTGTTTCATTGTCAGCTTTTCGGAAAAATCTTCAATGTCGGGAGCTTTAGTGTCTTCATAGCGTTCAAGTTTGGCTTTTTTTGTGGTTGTATTGTCGAAGTCGTCGCGGGCGGTCACGGAAATCGTGTAGTTTCCGGGCGCGCCGTTGGGATCATCGCCATCAATGCGCAGCGTGTAGTTGGACGGATCGCTGCAGCTGACAAGAAAGTCCTGCGGGGTTACGTTGTGGTTGGTGTCGACTTTGACATCCTGCACTTCGAGTTCCGGTCCTTTAGTGTCACGCACCTGAACCGTAAAGGGATAGCGTCTTCCCTTATAGATATAGGCGCATTCCGATGTTGAAATGGAATTCGTATCGACAGAGCCTTCAAACGAAACTTTGTCGTTGGAATCAAGGAAGACACCTTTCAGGTTCGCTTTTGCATCAAAGGGTTCCTGGTACTGCGCAATGTAGGTTGTGCTGTGCATGGACAGCGGATTCAGCTTTTTGTAGCCGAAATAGGCGAGTGCAGAAAGCGCAACGGCGATCAGGGTAATGACAATCAGTGCAGACTTGCGAAGTCTGCGTCTTTTTTTTCTTTTCTGGGGTGCTTTTTGCGGGCGGTTCGTCGGCGCATGTGTCTGTGCCGGCTGGTTCAGATTCGGAACGGGCATACAATCTCCTTCTGTTTTTATATGATCAGAACAATTGTCTGATTGGTTTTGGTTGTGCAATATGAATACAGGTGATCCTGTACAAATACCGGTACAAAAAACGCTATCTCCTATTGTCGGAAAGGACACGCGCTTTGGCAACTCTTCAGCCAGAACTTTCATCAGTCAGGCGGCAGTTCAATGCTCATTCAATGTACCAAAAAGCAGTCTCGAATGGGGTGCGCATATCTTAAAGTTTTCTAGTGTTTTTGCATTTCTCAGGATGCCTGAATACGCGCTGCAAAAAGAATGCGAAGAATGAATAATTGTCTGAAAAAGATTGCACGAAAACAAAATAATTATAGTGAAATACAGTCTATAGTTTGGCAAAATAAACGAGTATGCCCAAAAAGCGAAAGTTCAGGCGCGATTGGCGTTTATTGCACGTATGGTGAAAAAATCGACAAAGTAAACACGAGTTCTATGCGCCTGCACGGATATGGCCGGACGCGCGGATTGTGCATGGTATGATGATTCACACGAGATATGCATACCTGAACAGAAGGTGATTTATAAATGAAAGTAATTATTATTGGTGAAAACGCAAAAGAACAGGCTATGGCTTCCCTTCTGGAAAGTCACAGCAGCAACGAAGTTCTTGTCCTGCCAGGCAATCCCGGTACAGGTCAGTTTGAACAGTCCGTTGAAGATCTTCCGGCAGATTATAATCCGGAAGACATTTTTGGTACGATTTCTGAAATTGAACCGGATCTGATCATTGTATGCGATGAGAATCTGATCCGTGAGGGCTGGAGCGACCGTCTGTCCAGCCGAGGCTGGAATGTCCTGGCTCCCGATGCAGCGGCTTGCGCAATGATTGATGACAAGCCGCGCTGGGTAAAAATTATGCAGGATACAAATATTCCGGTTGCCGACTTTAGAATGCTCGACGGCATCGAACAGGCAGAACGATTTGTTTCAGAAGTTGAATGCCCGTATGTACTCAAAGAAGTCGGAGGCGAAAAACGCTTCGCCATTCCTTATGATGAAGATGAAGCTCTCGATTTGATGAAGAGCTGGTTTGCGGAAGGCGCTTCGAAAGTCATGGTTTCCGAATTTGAAGAAGGACGCCGTTTCAATCTGCCCGTGCTTGTGTGGAAAGCGCATGTCATTCCGCTTCTTCCTTATATTGTTCTTCGCGGTGTTTACGAACACGAAGACGATCCGCAGGCAAAAGGCATGGGCGCAATCTGCAGCGCTAAAGGTCCGATCAGTCATGAACACGCGCAGGAAGCGGTCGACCGCATTGTTGTACCGTTCCTTAAAGAACTCCAGAAGCGCAACTGCAAATACAATGGTCTGATGACCGGTGAATTTGTACTGACCGAACGCGGAATTATCTGCGTCAATCTGAAAGCCGGACTATCCGAAACCGGAGCTGTTTCCTACCTGCAGCTTCTTCGCACCGATCTTGCCCTGGCTTGGGAAAAGCTGAAAGAGGGCGAACAGGTCGCGCTCGACTGGACACCGAAAACAGCTGTTTCTGTTGTTCTTGCAGCCAAGAATTATCCAGGCGGCGAATCTCATGGCGCGCCGATCGAAATCGATGAAGACTTCGAAGGCATCATCAACTACAATCACGCCAAGATGAAAGATGGCGAAATTGTGACCGACGGCGGACGAATCATGGTTGTTACCCGTATCGGAGATACACTTGCGGAGACTGCGGAAAAAGCGATCGAGTCCCTCAACTGCATCCACTGTGATGATCTGATGAGCCGCAAAGATATTGGACAGGATCTTTAATCAGATACAGAAAAACGAATTTCTGAATAGATCGATATAAATCAAGTCGAAATTACTGAATAAAGTACAGCTGGGAGAAAGTCTTCCCAGCTGTTTTTTTGCTTGATCTGCCTCTGAGAATTTTGTTTATAAAACTTTAATATTTTTATTGCGAAAAGGGTTTACGTTTATTTGATGCTCTGTTATAGTAATGGGGCGTTAACAAATAGCGCGGAAAGAACAATTGCGGACGTGGTGAAATGGCAGACACGCTGTCTTCAGGCGGCAGTGGGGCGACCCGTGTGCGTTCGAATCGCATCGTCCGCACCATTTGAAAACAATAGCCTTATAAGGCTTAGAAGAGTGCAATATATCCT
>CAOKFJ010000094.1 GCA_948467695.1 uncultured Allobaculum sp.
CAACCAGCGTTTTCGCCTATATTTAAGGATGATTTGTGCACTTGGGAAGCTCGCTTCCGAAGCGCTCAATTAATATAACACCGAGCATCAGCCGATGCAAGTTTTAATTGTGAAAAAATTTTAGTGTTTAATTTGTATACAGTCGTTCACAAATCGAACACTATCTCTTGCTGTTCATTTAGAGCATCTCAGACGCTGTATTAAGATTGTATAACAATCTCGATTGTGCATTTAGATCCAATCAACCTTGAATGCAGCTGCACGTTTCAGGCATCAGCTTGCGCTAAACAGCGTTCCAAATTTTGTCAAAAAAATCAAAAGAAACTCCTGCTTGCTGCAGTTGTATCGTTCCCTATATTCACTCTGCTGCATATGAAAAAAAGCCGACTGAACAGGTTGATGCTCTGTCAGTCGGCTGATTCTTTAGTTTTTTGTCCGGATCGATCATTTCATTGTCGATTCTTTTCTTTATGCCTCGCGGCAGCTTCGTTTGCAGAAGTTTCTGGCATTCAGCCAATTGGCGTCTTACCAGGCGATGATTTCAATGCCGTCTTCGGTAACAGCCAGAGTATTCTCCCACTGTGCCGACAGTTTCCCGTCATCGGTATAGGAAGTCCAGTCGTTATCCGCATCGATGAAGAGCGAAGCTACGCCTTCGTTGATCATCGGTTCAATGGTGAATACCATTCCCGGAGCCAGAATCATTCCGGTTCCTTTGATTCCGACATGGTGAACATACGGGTCTTCATGGAAATCGTTTCCGACACCATGTCCGCAGAAATCAGTCACAACGGAATAGCCGTTTTTATGCGCAATTTCCTGAATAGCCGCACCGATATCTCCAAGGTGTCCCCAGGGTTTTACCGCTGCAAGTCCGGCTTCCAGGCACTCTTTGGTTACATCAACGAGTTTTCTGGCATTTTCGCTGACTTCGCCGATGCAGAACATGCGGGATGCATCGGCATAGTGGCCATTCACGATGGTTGTGCAGTCTACATTGACGATATCCCCGTCTTCAAGAACGGTATCATCCGGAATGCCGTGGCAGATCGCATCGTTGATGGATGTGCAGCAGCTTTTCGGGAACCCTTCATAGCCAAGGCAGGCAGGAATGCCGCCATGAGCGACGGTATAGTCATGCACAAGTTTGTCCACTTCTTCTGTGGTCATTCCGGCATGAATCTTCTCGGCAACGAGATCGAGTGCGCCATTGTTGATCTTGGCTGCCTCGCGGATCCATTTCAGATCCTCTTCGTTTTTAATCAGTTTCTTGCGGGGAACTTTTTCTCCCGCCTTTTTCAGTTCATCAATTTTGCGGTCAAATGCCTCGTGGCATTTTTTATATTTCTTTCCGCTGCCACACCAGCATGGATCATTGCGAGAAATCGTATGCATGATTATTCTCCTTCTTTCTCCATTCGAACAATCAGAATCCGGTCTTTGCCGTTGATATCCTTGAGTACAGTCACTTCCGCTTCAGGGAAGAATCGGGCAGCCAGATTTTTCAGACGATCGCCCTGGTCCCAGCCCATCTCAAAGCACATCACGCCTCCGGGATTGAGTACCTGGTCGGCTTTTTTAAAGATTTTGCGGTAAAAATACAGACCATCTTCTCCGCCGAACAGCGCTACTTCGGGCTCATAGTCCACAACGCTGTGTTCCATTTCCTCATTCACAGGAATATACGGCGGGTTGGAAACCAGCACATCACAGTGCATATTGCGTTCAATAAACGGTTCAAGCATATCTCCCTGCAGGAAAACAACAGATCCGCCAAGCTTTTCATTGTTGGCATACGCTGTTTCGAGCGCTTCTTTGGAAATATCCGAAGCGTACACATCAAGCGCTTTGTTTTCCAGCGAAAGGGTAATGCCGATCGCGCCGCTTCCGGTAGCTACATCAAAAACAACCGGGTGCTTCATCTCTTCGACTTCGCAAAGGTTGTCGCATTCGATCAGCACCTGTCCAGTCAGTTCTTCCGTTTCCGGACGGGGAATCAGCACGCTTTCGTTCACGATGAAATCGTATCCGTAGAAGTTTTCGTAGCCCAGAACATAGCCGAGAGGCTCGCCTTTTTCCATGCGATGCACTCCCTCGAGATAATCTGTCTGGATTTCGGGATCGACTTCTTCTTCCATCTGCATATAGAGATTTACATCTTTTTTACTGCACAGTTCCGTGAGCAGGAACATTGCCGCCTGATCGGACTGATCTGCGGCAACCAGCCGCTCTTTGCCTTCTTTCAGCAAATCGCGATAACAGATCATAGGGATTCTTCTCCGGCGAGTTTTGCCTGCTGATCCGCTTTCTGGAGCGCCTGCATCAGATCTTCCAGACGACCATCAATAATACGGTCGAGCTGGTTGACGGTATAGCCGATACGGTGGTCGGTTACACGGTTCTGCGGGTAGTTGTAGGTTCTGATTTTTTCCGCGCGGTCGCCAGTACCGATTTTGGTTTTGCGTTCAGCTTCATTCTTTTCGTCAATTGCACGCTGACGTTCTTCTTTAACACGCGCAGCGATGGTAGCCAGAGCCGTAGCGCGGTTTTCGTGCTGGGAACGGCCGTCCTGACATTTAACAACGATGCCTGTAGGCTTGTGAATAATACGAACCGCGGAGTCGGTCTTGTTGACGTGCTGTCCGCCGGCTCCCGAAGCGCGCATGGTTTCGATCTCGAGATCGTTCATATCAATATCAAAATCTTCTTCATCAATTTCGGCATAGCACAGAACGGTAGCCGTCGAAGTCTGAATTCGTCCCTGAGATTCTGTCTTGGGCACACGCTGTACACGATGCGATCCGCTTTCGTATTTCAGCGTTCCGTAAACATGCTGCCCGGAAACCTTAAAGGAGATAAGAGAGAAACCGCCGGCATCGGATTCTTCAGCGTCGATAACTTCCACTTTCCATCCTTTGCTTTCAGCGTATTTTGCATACATGCGGTACAGGTCGCCCGCAAAGATATTGGCTTCATCGCCGCCGGCTGCACCGCGGATTTCCATAAAGGCGTTGTGGGAATCGTTGGGATCTGTCGGCACGAGAAGAAGTTCAAGTTTGGAAATCAGATCGGAAATGCGGGGTTCGAGTTCGGCGATCTCCATTTTTGCCATTTCGCGAATTTCCTTGTCGTTTTCCTCGAGGAGCACCTGCGCGTCCTCCAGACCGGCTTTCGCATCTTTATATTCTGTATAAACCTCAATAATCGGTGTCAGCTCATTGGCTTCACGTCCAAGTTTGGACATCTGCCGGCGATCGCTGACGACGGTGGGATCCATCATTTTTTCATTAATTTCGTCCAGACGCGCAGCGAGTGAATCCAGACGTTCTTCCATTTTAGCCATTGCTTACATCCTTTCCGAGGTTGTCTAATGACAATCCATATCGTTTTCATTATAGCAAACAACCCATTCTCGCACGCTTTGTCAAGTCTTGCTCAAAAAGAAGTTGAATCCAATTCTGTTTTTGAAACAAATCTTTGCCGCCAGCTTGACGATTTTCATTGTTCCAATTCTTTTCACTTGCTCAGGCGCTTGTAAGTAAAGCAGTATTGCGAGAGATTTTCGTGCAGGCTATACGTCCGCGCAGAAAATATGCGGTACACTCAACATCCCAGATACCTTATACGACACATGCGGCAAAGACGGTTTAAAAACAATAAATGCTCAGAATGATCGTAATTTTTCATTCGTGGAAAATTATATAAACCATAACAGGCATTGACTGTACGTCACAGGTCGCAAGTTGAACGGGTATTCGGATACGGATACAATAATAGATGTAAGTTTCATCTGAAATTGCATCCTCAGTGCAATCCGGAAGGAGTATTCATGGAACAAAAAGTCCGCAAAGCGGTCATTCCCGCTGCAGGCTTCGGAACACGATTCCTGCCTGCCACCAAAGCTATCCCCAAGGAAATGCTTCCGATTGTCGATATCCCGACAATTCAATACATCATCGAAGAAGCCGTTCAGTCCGGCATTGAAGAAATCTGCCTGATCACCAATTCCTACAAACAGAGCATTGAAAACCACTTCGACCGTTCCTTCGAACTCGAGGAAAAGCTCAAAGCGAGCGGCGACGAAGAACATCTGGAAATGATTCAGAAAATCACCGACATGGTCAATATCGTTTCCGTACGTCAGAAAACTCCGAAAGGACTTGGTCATGCCATTTTATGCGCCAAAAGCTTCGTCGGCAACGAACCGTTTGCGGTTCTGCTTGGCGATGACATTGTCGTCAATCAGGACGGTCCCGGCGCAATCCGCCAGCTGATGGATATTTACGAATCCACCGGCAAAAGCGTTGTCGGCGTACAGCCTGTTGCCGAAGAAAACGTTTCGAAATACGGCATCATCGATCCTCAGGAAAATATCAGCGATGGACTGATGACTGTATCCACATTCGTGGAAAAGCCGAAAAAGGAAGATGCGCCCTCGAATATGGCTATTCTCGGCCGCTATGTTCTCAGCCCGAAAATCTTTGAAAAACTCGAAACCCAGGCTTATGGAGCCGGTCATGAAATTCAGCTGACCGATGCCATTGACCGCCTCGCCAAGGAAGATACCGTCTATGCCAAACAGTTCGAAGGCAATCGCTATGACGTAGGCGATCGCAAAGGCTTCCTGCAGGCGCAGATCGAATTTGCGCTCAACCGCGACGATACCCGCGAAGCGATGGAAGAGATTATCGAAAATCTGGGCTACATCAAGGATCCAAATCGTTCATGATCACCGATACACACTGCCATTTGACCTGCGACGAACTTTATCCCAAAGCGGATGAGCTCATGCAAAGCGCCATCGATGCGGGCGTTGATCTGATGATGGTCATGTGCACAAACAAGGAAGAATACGATCGTGCTCTGCTTCTCAAAGAAAAATATCCCGATCACGTCAAACTTGCATGGGGCTGGTTTCCCGAAGATGCCAAAACCATCACCCAGGCGGATCTCGACCTTCTCGAAGAAGAAGCGATGAGCGGACGCATGGACGTGCTTGGCGAAATCGGTCTGGACTACTACTGGGACCAGAGCTTCAAGGAAGAACAGAAAAAGCTGTTCATCGCACAGCTCGAGATCGCCAACAGAGCCGGACTTCCGGTTTCCATTCATATGCGGGACGCCTCGCGCGACACCATGGATATTCTCGAAGCGCATGCGAAGACACCGATTATCTTTCACTGCTTCTCCGGATCGCTGCCGATCATGCAGGAAGCACTCAAGCTTGATTCGATGATCTCGTTCGCCGGACCGATCACCTACAAAAACAACAAACAAGGACCAGTCAACGTCCAGAACTGCCCGATCGACCGCATTCTGAGCGAAACCGATTCTCCCTATCTTGCTCCTGTTCCGTACCGGGGCAAGCGCAACCAGCCGGCTTTCGTTGCCGCGACCGCGCAGAAAATCGCCGATTTCAAAGAAACGGATGCCGATACGCTGAATGCGCAGATTCGCGCAAATTTTCTGTCGCTGTTTGATCCGCGCTCAAAATCAGAAAAAGCTTAATCCATTCATATGAAAAATCCCTGAACGCTCAAAGCTCAGGGATTTTTCATATACGCGCATCGCCTGCATGCCAAACGGTTTTCAAAGCATTACAGAAGAAAATGCCAGGCATAAACAAAACATAAAAGGAGCTGCATGGTTTTGCGCAGATTTATTGCGCCTGACCATGCAGCTCCTTTAGTTTTCAGATTTTATTCACCGAAGAAACAAATTAGTCGTGGTGGATAGCAGACTGAAGAGCTGTGGAGAGGGATTCTTTCAGCTCGATCGCTTCGATTGCAGCAGCTGCAAGGGGAGCAACGGAGAGAACAGTCATCTCGTCATACAGTTTTGCGTTTTCAGTCTGGTCGATTGTGTTGGTAACGATGAATTCGCTCAGTCCGGAGTTTTTCAGACGTTCAATAGCCGGTCCGGAAAGTACGCCGTGTGCGCATGCAGCGATAACTTCTTTTGCACCTTTTTCGTACAGCATATTGATACCGCTGGTCAGAGTGCCGGCTGTATCAACCATGTCATCGATGACAACAGCAACTTTGCCGTCAACTTCACCAAGCAGGTTCATAGCAACAGCAACGTTCGGTTTCGGACGGCGTTTGTCGATGATGGCAACGGGTGCGCCGAGTTTGTCGGCAAGACGACGTGCGCGAACAGTTCCGCCGTGGTCCGGGGAAACAACAACGATGTCTTCGAGGCTGAGTCCGGGTTTCGCTGTGAGGTACTCAGCAATCAGAGACAGTGTGTTGATGTCGTCTGCAGGGATATCGAAGTAGCCCTGAATCTGTGCAGCGTGGAGGTCCATAGTGATGACGCGGTCAGCACCTGCACGTTCGAGCATCGTAGCAACGAGTTTCGAAGAAATAGGCTGTCTGGGTTTCGCTTTGCGGTCCTGACGGGCATAGCCGAAATAAGGGATTACGCAGTTGATGGTGCGGGCAGACGCGCGTTTGCATGCGTCGATACCGATCAGCAGTTCCATCAGATTGTCGTTGACAGGACGGTTTGTGCTCTGCACGAAAAATACATCTTTTCCGCGTACCGATTCGCCAAGTTCAACAAGGATTTCTCCATCAGCGAAGTGGTGAACTTCACATTTTCCCATCGGGATTTCGAGGATCTCGCAAATTTCTCTGGTCAGATCGCGACTCGAAGTCAACGCAAATACAACTGTCGAATCTTTCAATTCTTCTTTGTTTAACATTCTGAACTACCTGTTCCTTCCTTCCATACAGTGCTCTCGATTTTAGAGGCGGCCGGGATCACGGCGTTTTCCACCTTGCACATCTGCAGGCGGGATCCATCGCCGATTTTGGAATCGCAGATCCATGTCTGCGGGAAAATTTCGACGAAGTCGCCGATTTCTGTTTTTCCAAGAATTTCCGTATCGGGATAGATAACCACGTCATGACCGATTACGACATCCTGTCCGATCACGGTGCGGTTCGGATCGACGATCTGAAC
>CAOKFJ010000095.1 GCA_948467695.1 uncultured Allobaculum sp.
TAAGGTAAAGAACTTGCACGGGCCGTGCAGAAGCCGGAGTAAAAAATTTCATCGTTGTCATCTTGCATGGATGTTAGCGAATACAAGCATGATGCCCGAATTTCTGCAAAGCGCAATATGCAAAAACGTCCGATTGTCCAATATAAAGGATGAAAAGAAAAAAAGCCGGAACACCTGTCGAAGGCGTTTCGGCTGATTGAAGCATAAGAGCTTTGGTGGAACTGTATGCATCGTGTACTGCGCGTATAACTGAGCCGTGCTGCTGAAATGAATGGAAGCAGACTATTTGTCGAGATCCATGAGAAGAGCCATTTTAAACGGTTTGACGGCTTTTACAGCGTGCTTGTCATGTGCCGCGAATTTGAAGTTCTCGCCAGGCAGAAGGGTGTGCTTTTTGCCTTCGCAGGTGATTTCGCCCTCGCCCTCAAGACCGAAGAGAAGAACTTCCTTAGGCGCAATGTGTTCAGCGAGTTCAGTATGTTCGTCCATTGCCATCAGCACGAATTTCATATCGCCGCTGGTGATGAGATCGCGGTTGACGATCTGTTCTTTTCTAAAGGGAGCGAGTTCGTCGAGTTTGAAGACTTCGCCGTATTCCATCGCTTTGGCAAATGCATCTGCCGGGGCAGTGAATTCAAGCAGAACCGAATCTTCGGCGGCATAGACGCCAACCGGGTTGTCATTCGAGACGAGAACCGCATCCTGTTTTTTCAGAATGAAGTCTGTGTCGGGACCGGGCTGAACGATGTGCACATCACCCTCAAGGCATAAAAACAGTTTTGGGGTTGTGTACTGTTCGGGGCTGATATCGCTGTCTTTGGCGAGAGTGAAGAGAACCACACCGCTGTCGCCATGACTGAGAATGGTTTTGGAAATTGTGCAGCCGTTGACAGGTTCGTTGTCGCGGCCAAGGGAGAAAAGTACTCCGCTGTTTTCTTTCATAGATATACCTCCTGTAGATCCAGAGAATTGTGATTTAGGGCGCAAATGCGCGCCTGATAAGTGAAAAAGGTAAAGCACAGAAGGGGGACAGATGCCATGAGGTTGTCCGGCATCCGGTTTCTGCCTCTTTCGTATCAATTGTATGATGACAATCGAAGATACCTGTTTGATATGCAACAGAAAGATGACGAGGCATATACGCCTTCAAGGAGGTGCGGTGCATGTTCAGCGATTTTTCTCAGGAACAGTTTTTGTCACACACAGAGCTTTTTTCTCATATCGCTCCAGAAGAAATCCGAAGCGTGCTTTTCTGTCTGGGAGCGATTGAGAAAACGTATGAAAAAGGCGAAACGATCTATCGTGCCGGACAGATGATCACGGATATCGGTATGGTGCTTTCGGGAAGCGTGAATATGGTCGTCAATTTTGTGGAGGGAGACAGCCGCATTTTCGGACACTTCGAAGCAGGGGAGGCGTTCGGAGAAAACTATGCCGCAATCGAAAATCGGGAACTGATTGGCGATATTGTCGCGATGGAGAAGACGCGCGTTCTGTTTATGGATCTTCGTCGCGTCATGCAGACATGTTCGAGAAACTGCAGTTCTCACAATCAGCTCAATCTCAATCTGCTTCACATTGCGGCAAGAAAGAATCTCGGACTTTCATCGCGCATGCTTCATATCTCGTATAAATCCATTCGCGAGCGCGTCGTATCGTATCTATCTGAACAGGCGATGCTGCAGGATACGCGTGTGTTCTCCATTCCTTTTGACCGCCAGCAGATGGCGGATTATCTTGGCGTCGATCGCTCTCAAATGAGCTTTCAAAGATGAAACGGGACGGTCTGATTGACTACCGCAAGAATCGCTTCAAACTGCTCTGATCCGGCTTGTCTGCACTATATGGACAGGACTAGGCATTTTTGCGCGCTTCCTGTTCGAAATGCTCTTTTGCCGCCTGCATGTTCTGGCAGAGTTCGACGGTGCCGAGATATGTGCCGTTCTCGTCGCGCAGCGCGAGATACTGCACGAGAACCGGTTCGCCTTTCTTCTTCATCCAGATCGAAACATCGTCGCGGTTTCCTTTGCGAAATTCATCGATAATATGGCGAACGATCGGCTCGACCTTTACGGGATGGCACGAGAAGACTTCTCTTCCCAGCGCGGCAAGCGGTCGTTTGAATTCTTTGTGTCCGGCATTGAAGTAACGGTTGATGTTGTCGGCATCCACAAAGGTGATTTCCATCGGAATCAGGTTGAGAAGCGCAGTCGGCTCGTTTAGATGCATCGAACCGGTAGGCATTTTGATCAATCCGTTTTCCAGAGCCGATAATGCCTGATCGTCTGTTTCGTTCCGGCTCCTTTGGGCAATGGCGTTCTCTTTTTCTTCTTCCGCCTGGCGCCATATATCGGGAATGACATCAAAGCAAGTGTCGTAGTCTTTCATATCGAAGTACATCTGCTTCCAGTCTTCGTTCGAGATTTTGGAGGCGCTGATTGGGAAGAGGATGTTTTCTTCTTTAAACAGCATCTCTCGGGCGCGTTCGATTGTTTTGTTCGCTTCTTCTCTCCATGTCTCATCGTGCACGTCGGAAGCGGCGAGCTTTCGCAGCGAGTCGCGGATCTCATCATCAACAGACCACATGACATCTGCCGGTCCGGTCACACCGTATTTTGTTTTGAGCAGGGGATAGAAAAGGTCCCCTTTTTTCGCGTAATGAATGGAAAGCTGCGCGATTTGATCGAGCAAAATATCGTATGGAGCCATGTCCCATGTTTCAAACAGTGCGCCAAGCGCCTGGTTTTCACGGAACATGGCTGCAAGCGGATGTCCGCTGATCGCGGCGAGTTCGTGATAGTGAGCAATGCGCTCATCCATTGCCTGTTTCTGCTGTCTGCGCGCAAGAGAGGCTTCTACGGCTTCTTCCGCTTTGGCAATGCGCTCTTCTTTTGTTCTTCCATGGAAGAGAGCGGAGTGAAGATCGCACAGATTCTGTATTTCAGCAGCTGGCGTTCCTTCGCTGATCATTGTCTGTTCAGCTTCCATAATTTCCGAAGCGTCTACATGTTCGAAATCTTTGACGAAATCTTTGCGCACCGCATCCAGATCTTCCTGACTGTTCAGACGGCGCAGATAGCTTTTCAGACGATCAATGCGTGCCTGATGCTCAGCCGAAGTGTTTCTTCCTGCGATGGTGTAGCCGTCTTCTTCAAGCGCTTTGATGATGTCGCTCATCGCGATGCCTTTTGCGGCAGCTCCATCATTAAGTGTCATGACGCGTCCTGCAGTAAGCAGAAGAGCGCGATTGGTAATGTCTTTGAATCCGATTCGCGCAAGTGTCCGGGCAATATCGGGATGCGGTGTTACCAGTTCGTATACCGAACGGCTTAAATCGAGATTTTTACTGTTGTTTTGCGTATTGTTCGCATTCGCTTTTTCTGTGTTCATCTATATATCCTCCTGCAGCGCATGGAGTGTTCTTGTGGTTAGATACGCTGCTCATGATTAGAGAATAGGCGCTATTGAAAATGGAGTATGTTGTTGAAACAACAAAAGCGAAGAAAATAAAAAGATCCAGCTCAAGGCGGCTGGATGCAAGGATCGATAGAATGAGCGGATAAAAGAAAAAACGGATCCGAAGATCCGTTTGATTTGCGAATGGCGCCTGAAACAAGACTCGAACTTGTGACCTGCCGGTTAACAGCCGGATGCTCTACCGACTGAGCTATTCAGGCATTTCCTTAACGCTCATAAAGAATACCATGGATGAAACATCTCGACAACAAATTCATTGCGATTTTTTCACGCTTTATTTTGAGTACGAATTAAAGCGCTCATAGACGATCCAGTAGAGCGGGAATAAAGAAAAAGCTAATCCGTAGATTCGCTTGGTTTGCTAAATGGCGCCTGAAACAAGACTCGAACTTGTGACCTGCCGGTTAACAGCCGGATGCTCTACCGACTGAGCTATTCAGGCATCTCCTTAAAGCTCCTAAAGGATAACATGGATTCGACAGATGCGTCAACAAGAAATACGAAAAAAAGGTAAAACTTTTTAATGCGCTCAATACATGTCGATATTTATTCGGATGATGAGAGGAATAGGGGATTCGTTGAGATATCGAGATGCACCATGCAGATGCTCCGGGTAAATCCGATCCGGGATTTGTTCTAGATGCTGCAGGTTTGTTTGATGAGAACAGTCAGTTAGCAAGGGATAACGAATAAGCGTTGAGTCAGAAAAGAAGGCGATGCGTTATACGGTACTATAGTAAGGATGATTTGCAGGGAATGGATGCATTTGTGTATAGACCCTGGCGTTCGATCCCAAACGATACGCAGATCATGAAAAAACGGATATTCCCGTATCGCTGCGGTAGATCGGGATATCCATACAGAAAGACAGGTGAAAGAGATGAATGCGATTAAGCCTTTTGATTCAAATCACAACAGCATTGCACAGCCTGCGATCAAAGCGATTGTAATGGATATGGATGGCACACTGCTCGATGCGTCCAATCAGATCAGCCGCCATACGCGGGATGTTCTGATTCGTCTTGAAAAGCAGGGCGTACGTCTTGTTCTTGCGTCCGGTCGAAGCTATACGCGTCTGCTCGGATATGCCAGAGAACTGCGTATGGATGAATTTGGAGGAATGCTGATCGAGATCGATGGTGTCGCTCTCTACAATGTCGCCACAGGCGAGCGAAAGAAATTCAAAACGATGTCGCCTGAAGAAATTCATGGTGTCTTTTCCTGGCTGACTGAACAGAACGCCGAAAGTCAGGCGATGTTTGATGATGGTCTGTTCGACTATTTTCCGCCTGAAATCTATGAACTGAAGAAGAAGCTGCGCAAAGAGCAGAATCTTCCGGATGATTTCCCCTGGATAGCCGGTCCGTGGAACTGGCTGACTGATTTTCGCGACGGCTATCCGCGTATTACGTATATTCGAAGCGCGGATGAAATCAATGCGCCCATCAACAAGATTCAGATTATGCAGGAAGAACAGCCGCTCATTGAGCTGTACAACCGGCTGCAGGAAAACTTTGGCGCGGCGTTCTCGATTTATCGAACGACACCCAGACAGCTTGAAATCCTGCCGCTTGGCTTTTCCAAAGGTGAAGCGATTAAACGCATGATGAAACAGGAAGGCTGGACTGCAGATGAGGTGATCGCCTTTGGCGATGGCGAAAACGACTGTTCCATGTTCGAAGTCGTTACGCGCAGTTATGCGATGGGCAACGCCAAGCCGTTTGTGCAGGCGCAGGCTCATGCCATAGCCGGATTGAACACAGAAGATGGCATCGCGCTGGCTCTTGAACAGCTCGAGAAAGAGAATCCCGGAATTTTCGGTAAAATTTCGAAGTTTTAAAGAAGTGACGTATCGAATAAACGCGATGAAGGGATATTGAAGGAACAAGAAAGAGAAGAATATGAACGGAATAACGATTTTGATTATGAGCGCGGCGCTGGCGATGGATGCTTTTGCGGTATCGATCTGCAAAGGACTGGCGATGAAAAAAGCATCCGCCAAAGCGATGATCAGCTGCGCGCTGTGGTTTGGGATTTTTCAGGGAGCGATGCCCGTTATTGGCTATTTTCTCGGCTCGCTGGTTGTCGGCAGCATTGAAACGTATTCAAGCTGGATTGCCTTCGGTCTGCTCGCGCTGATCGGCGTGAACATGATTCGCGAGGCGGGAGAAGAAGAGGATGTTGATTCCTCGCTCAAGCCAATGGAGATGTTTGTGCTGGCTATCGCGACATCTATTGATGCGCTCGCGGTTGGCGTGTCCTTTTCAATGGCGCCAGTCAATATGATCGCTTCGCTCTCGCCTCTGGCAAATACAATGCTTGCCTGTCTGGAGATAGCGGTCGTCACTGGTATCTTCTGCGCGGCAGGTGTGCGCATCGGTTCGCTTGCCGGAGCGAAATTTCAGAAACGAGCGAAGCTTGCCGGCGGTATTGTCCTGATTCTTATTGGTCTGCGCATCCTGCTTTCCCATTACGGAGTCCTGTAAGTGAAAATGAATCACCTTGGTTTCGAATAAAGATGAATCAATTCATCTTCAAAGCACTACATCTTGTATAGAAAATCACAACGTTAATCCAAATCTATGTTTTTGAACGGTACAATGTAGTCAACATAATTTAATGTGAAAGGAGATAAGAAGATGGAATTCAACGACGTTCTGCCCTCCAGAAGAAGCATTCGCCGATACACAAATGAACCGGTCCAAAAAGATCAGATCATTGCGGTGCTTAAAGCGGCATCGCTTGCGCCCAGCTGGAAAAATTCCCAGTGTGCACGCTGGTATGTCATCACCGATCCGAAAAAACTCGCGGAGATTAAAGAACATGCGCTGCCTGAATTCAATGCGCGCAATACAGCAAACGCGCCATGTCTGATTGTTGCCGGATTTGAAGAAGGCAAAAGCGGAATGGGCGCGGATGGAGAGTTTGCCAACGAAATCAAAGACGGATGGTCATATTATGATCTTGGTCTCGCTACAGAAAACCTCTGCCTTGAAGCAGCGCGCCTGGGGCTGGGCACACTGATCATGGGCATTCGCGATGAAGCACAGCTTCGAAATCGTCTGGCTGTTCCTGAGCATGTGCGCATTGTTTCGGTTGTTTCTCTGGGACATCCCGATATCGATCCCTCAATGCCCATGCGCCTTGAACTGGACAAAACATGCGTTTTCTTTGAATAGATGACGGCTTGAAAAAGAAACGCACAATTCAGCACAGCTTTAAAAGAAAAAATGATCAAAGCGGCAGTCAGCCACGCATGCGATGCCTGAACTGCCGAAAACTCGCAAAAGAGGATAAAGAAAAGAAGCCAATCCTGATATCTGCGCCTACAGATGAATGAGGATTGGCTTCTTTTTACTTTTGGGAGATCGTAATCATTTGATATTCCCCCGGGATTGAAGTTCAAAATTATAGATCCATAAA
>CAOKFJ010000096.1 GCA_948467695.1 uncultured Allobaculum sp.
TCAATGATCCTGAGAATTCCTCGCGGTCGCTAAAGTCGGTTTCGTTTTCTCCAAGAAATACTGCCGCTTTGATCGTGAAAGGACATTCATCTGAAAGAAGATAGCCTAGATTGGTATAGAGATCATCTTTGCCAATCAATTCGAGTGATTTCATTTTGGATGGAGAAAGAGAAAGATTCTTTTCTTTAAAAAAATGATGCAGAACTTTGAAATTTAGCTCTTGCTTAAGGGAACGCATACCTTCAAAACTGTGACCATCCGTTTCCTTGATCATCTGCCGAATTGCGGTATCAGTAGCCGGAGCGGAAGAGAAACCTTGTCTGACATATACGCCATTGGGTCGTAATCCTTTATCGGAAAGATAATAGGGACGATCCGATCCTTGCTGCACCGAAATTTTTAGAATATTCTTCTTGTTCTGTGTCAATGTTTCATAGTGGATGAACATAGTGAGATCTGGCTTGATTCCATCTCTGACCATGTTGGAAATACGGAGCGCAGTTTGGTCGGGATTGTCTACTCCAATGATTTTTCCATCATCCTGCACTCCAATATAAATTGTCCCACCGATTGTATTTGCGAACGCGATGATTTCTTTTTTTAAATCCTCTTTGACGATAGCTTTGAGTTCTATCGTTTCGCTTTCCTGAAATTGCATACGTTTCTCCTCGATTTCTTCGCAATTCGAATGCTTTCTACTAGATTCTACTATATTCTACTTTTTTCTACTATATTCTACTATATTCGTCTAGTTTAATAGTAGAATGTGGTAGAAAAAAGTAGATTCTGGTAGAAAGAAGAAGAATTGAAAGTTGAATAATGAAGACTATAAACAATTAATATAAATTCATATTGTTTTAATATAAATGAAATACAGCGTATAATAATTGATAACCCTTTTTGCGTATCCTGCAAGCTTCCAATGAAAGATTCAACAGAAGAATGTAGTAGAAATCTTTCGAAGATGTGCGTTCGTTATCGCACAAGATGAAGGGAATCGTTTGGAAAGAATTCAGAATTGTTTGGTGTTTGTTTTGTTGCATAGCGTCATGGATATTGAAAGAATAATTGTGCATTGCGCATCAGTTTAATGAAAACAGCGCTTCAGAGCGTATCCATCAAGAATCGCTTCGCAGCGATCGAAGGATCATGGGGAAGTCTGTTTTATATGAAAAGGAGAATCCCGCCTGAACGATGCGAATGAGAAATATATGAAAAGAAACGGCGGGAGATAAACAAGACTATGGGAATTTTGGATAGAATGGGCGCGAGCCTGACAAATGGCCTGATGGGCAACTTGTCGGAAAGAACGCCTGAAGATCTTCAGCGCGAATATGGAGCTTACCTGATGGAAGGCGAAATCATTCAGACTGGTTTTGTGCTGGTCCGCGATGTCGTGATCTTCACGGATCGCCGCATTATGGATTTTGACAAGCAGGGAGCAACCGGCATGAAATGCCGCGTAAATTCGATCTATCTCGATTCGATCATCAATATCACTGCGGAGACTGCAGGTTTCGGGATCGATGACAGCGAACTGAGCATTGAATACATCACTTCGCCTTTCTATAAAGCTAGCGGCGGCGTCACTCTGGCATCTCGCAAGTTTGAGTTTCCCAAGCGCTATCAGATTCAGGATCTGTACCGCTGGCTGCAGGAAGTGGCGTATACCAACCACTGCCGCATCAACGCGTAAACGCGGTGGATTCGAAATTTTGAATTCTTCGCTGCGCAGAAGCAAGAGGTATTCTTGCGATAAGCAAAACGGCAATTTCTCTTGTCTGTCCATAAGGACGGACTGGAAATTGCCGTTTTATTCTATTTTGCAGGACGACAGTTGGCTTTCATCCAGTCATAGACCATGGGAGAAAGTTTTGCCATCAGCTGTGTGGCGCGGGCAGTGTTCTGCATATCATCGCAAAGCAGCGTGATGACGTAGCTTCCGAAGGGCGCTTCAACAAGCACTGTGTCGTTTTCGCAGCCGGGAACCCAGCCGGGCTTGTTTCCGGTTTTTACGTTTTTGGGCAGATTCTGCAGCATGCGTCCGGGAACCGCCTGTGTTTCGAGCAGAGCTTTCATCCTGCCTGAATTTTTCAGCTTTCCGTTTTCAATATCCGCGAGCAGCTGCGAAGCGTCTTTGGCGGAAGTGTAGTTTCCATAGGCGACGGGAGACATGGTTGTATCCGCGTATCCATGCTCTTTGTTCCAGGCATTGAGCGCTTTGATGCCTTTGACATAGTCTCCACCCCCGAGAACGGTGACAAGATTGACCCAGGCGTTATTGTCGGAAATGGAAATCATGACACTGAGGTTCTGGTCGATGTAGCGTTTGGTCCATTTTTTGCAGTAGGCGTCATACTGATCGAAAATCGCTCCCATGACGAAAGCTTTCATGACGCTCGCAGACTGCTGCGGCTTGGAGTTGAGCACGATTGACTGACCGGTTTCGATGCTTCGCAGGGCAAAAGCGATCTGTTCGCCCTTTTTTCTGTACTGTCCGATCAGCTTTTCCACTTCGCGCCCAAGCTGATCGAAATCCAGGAACAGAGCGCCGCTTTGTTTGTCGAAGGCGTAGGCAATGCCGTCGATGCAGAGAATATCGTCTGCGCGATAGCCGTTTTCGTCAAAGTAGCAGAGCTTTCGCGGGCTGTCTTCGACGATCCATGCCGAAGCCGCTCGTTCATGAGTTTTGGGACTGTAGTATTCGATCCCCTGCGGTGTCGCCCATTCGCCGCTGACAAAATGACCTGGCGCATCGAGGCGGACATCGAGAAGTTTTCCGTTCGCATCCGCCATGAGATAGCGTCCGGGAATGAATGAAGCGCCCGCAAGCGAAGTGAAAGCAGATTCGCCGGTGTAGGAAAGAGAATTCGAGAGAAGTTTCTGGAAGTATGTCGACGAATCGTTCTTTTTATCCGGTTTGCTGTTCAGCTTGTTTGCAACGTTCTGCTTGTTTGCACTGCTTTCTTTTTTCTTTTTGGCTTCTGCTTCAGCTTTGCTTTTTTCCTCAGCTTTTTCTTTTGATTGAGCGCTGGTCTGCGGCTTGGGTTCGCTTTTGTCGATAACAGCAGGATAGGGCAGACCTTTGGTCAGCAGCGGCGCGTCCTGCGCAGGAAGAAGAACATTTTTGGTCGTGCTCTTTTCAGACTCAAGGTTTTCGTGCGCTTTTTCGTTTTCGGTACGAGTTGCTTGAGATATGAGATTTTCGGGAAGCCGGTTATGGCGCGCTAAAGAGCTGTAGAGATCGAGCGAAGAGATGGTTGATCCAAGGGCGATCCAGTTTTCCTGTTCGAGACTCTGATCAAGTGTTTCGCTTGCGCTGAGCATCATCTGTCCGGAAGCAGGATGGAGATAGCGCCTGGCAAGCAAAAGCGGGCGCTTTGTGCCGGAATCCGCGGAGATTTTGTCTGCGGCGTTTTTCTGTTCACTGGACAGGGCTGCCGATACGCATTCTTTTTGGCTGGCACTGTCTGATTTTTCGGTTTTGTCCGATTTTGGCAGCGGAGTATCGGCATAGTGCGCAAACGAATTTGTTCTGGCGCGCAGATCTTTTGCGTGCATCTGTTCTTCCTGCATCGGAAAAAGCAGTTGAGTGCTGTTGTGTGAAGAAGCGCTCTGCCATATGGAAAAGCGGATATCCTGATTCGTCCCGTTTGTTTTGCCGGTGGTGTTTTTTCCGTCTGAAGCGGGCTCTGGTTCTTTTTCCCTGTTCTTTGTGCTGGCTGCACAGGCGTTCTGGACTGCTTTTTTGCGCTGGCGCATTTCTTCAAGCGATCGCGTTTTGTCCGGGTTTTGCGCTGCGTTTTCTGCGGCTGCCGTATCCGGCTTCTGCATGTCTGTTGTCTTTGCGGCGCGATGGTTCAGATCATTGAAGTGGACAAGTCCGCGTCCAAACTCCGCAGTGTCATCTGTAGTATCGTCCGCAGTGTCTGTTCTGGTTTTGGAGGTGCGTTTTGTTTCGCGCTCATCGTCCGGTTCCGCCTTTTCTTTCGAGAGGGTGCCGGCGTTTCTGTGTGTGCCGTATATGTCTGCCTCGCTTTTGGCTTGAAGGATAAGAGAAGCAGAACTCAGTGAGGATGCGGCTATGGAGAAGGCGATGAGTCCGGTCAAACCGGTTCGAAAAGAACGCAGTTCGGGTAAAAATCGTTTCATGGGCTTCTCCTTTCTGTATGTCTGATTTCTGAATGCAGGAAATCTGTTTTTGCGCGCGCGGCAATATGCGGATGGTGAGATTGTACCTGTTTTTGATGTCCGGTTTCAGCAAATCGAAAAAAGAACGGAAAGACATCTTCCCGTTCTGTATCGGCTGATGGTGCGTGCGTGATTTCGATCGTCAATGCGCTTTGCGATTTTGCCTGTTTCAGGCAATGACGAAGGGCATCAGCACGTTTTGTTCATTTTCTTTGCCAAGGTGTATTTACATTTTGAAATGTTCTTCGATATGGAATTCGGGATCGAAGAGAACGACTTCCTGCGCTTTCATCGAGGCGGGAATGTCGATCAGACGCTGGTTGGAAGAACCGCAGAACTGAAGCGAGAGATCTTTTTTCGCTTCGACAAAGGGTCCGTCAACCAGAACATTGATCTGCGAAAGCATCTGATCGGTCCACTGTGTATGGCGTTTTCCGCCATCGAGAAGATCGTAGTCAAGCAGATAGCCGGTGTACATCCAGATGTCTTTTTCAGGAAGTTCTTCGCGGATGCGATTGATCAGATGAGCAACCGCTTCCTGATTGGCGATTTCAAACGGATCGCCGCCAAGCACGGTCAGCCCTTCGATAAAGGAAGGACGAAGCGCTTTGATGATTTCGTCTTCGGTTTCGCTGGTAAACGGCTTTCCGTAGTCGAAATCCCATGTTTCGGCCTGGAAGCAGCCGGGGCAGTGGTTCAGACATCCGGAAACAAACAGTGAAACTCTTACGCCCGGGCCGTTGGCAATATCGGTTTTCTTGATTTCTCCATAGTTCATAAATGTTTTTCTCCCTTAAGTTGATCTTTTTGTTTGCGATAGGCACATAGTATCGAGACGGCATATTTCTGTCAAAAAAACAACAACAAATAAAATAACTGTTGTCTATGTGTTCAACAGAAAGACAGCGTTGTGTACAATGTGAACAGGAACGAGGACTAAACAATGTATACGATTTACAACTGGACGACCGGCAGCAATGTCGAGATTGAAGACTCCTGCGGGCCGTTTCAAGTTCTATCCTACCGCAAAAAGCTTTCCACGCCGTCTGCTGGCGCACAGCAGGCATATTACGAGAGCCGCATGCGAAAGCGCAAGCGTCAGCTGGTGTGTCAGCTCGAGGTCGAAGATGTTCTTATCGCCCAGGGCATGATGCAGTGGATGGTCGGCGACTGCGAGATGGTGAGCGGTGTCAGCAATATTCTGGCGTATCTGGAAAAGCTGATGGTTTCGCGAATGACAAAGCAGAGCGCAATATCGCCTCACTATTCCGGAACCGGCACGATAGCGCTTGAACCGGTTGAAGACGAGATTCTTCTTCTCGATCTTGATGAATGGCCTGAAGGCGTGGTGCTTGAATCCAATGCTTTTCTTGCCTGTTCGAGTACAATTGAACAGACCGTGGTTTCGCGTAAAACGGTTTCGTCGGCGCTTTTTGGAAACGAAGGACTGTTTTCCATGTGCCTGCAGGGAACCGGATACGCGGCGATTCTTGCTCCATGCGTCAAGGAACAGCTGATCGTAATAGATCTCGAAGACGATGCGCTTCGGATCGACGGGCATTTTGCGATCGCATGGTCCAACAGCTTGTCGTTTACTGTTGAGAACTCGGGCGCAACCGCAGCGGCGTCGGTTATTTCCGATGAAGGAATGATCAACACCTATCGCGGCACGGGCCGTGTGCTCCTCGCACCGTTCGGCTCTGGTGAAATCCAGGGAAGAAAACGGCGCAAAGCATTGGAGCAGGAAGCTCAGGAAAACAAGTAAAGTTTAGTTCCAAACCTAAAGTCAAGATCAATTTGTCTGAAAATCAATCTTTTCTCAGACAAAGATTTGCTATTTTACGTAAGTTTGGGGCTGATCATTGCCGAAAATGAATGCTTTTACTAAAATGATCATGGTGGAAAAGTAATTCATTTCCGATAACAAAACAAGGCGTACGCCACACGGTATGAATTCATAAAGGAGATATTGAAATGGAACAAACCGGACTGACAAAGCGCGAAACGCAGATTATGAACATTTTGTGGAACAGCAGCAATCCTCTGTCTGCCCACGATATTCTCACAGCATCCCCTGAACTGAGCCGCAATACAATTCAGATCGTTCTGAAAAAACTGCAGACGCTTGGTTTTATTGAGGTTGCTGGTTTCGGCTATCATAAAAACGCGCTCACAAGAACCTTCCAGCCTATCGTTTCCCAGAGCCAGTACATTGCCAGCTCTCTGGCAGACTCTACTTCTTACGAACTTGCGATGAACTTCATTCGCCAGACAGACAATGAAGAAGTACTGGAAAATCTGGAAAAACTTATTCAGGAAAAACAGAAAGAACTGAAAAGCAGTCACTAAGACAATTGCAAGCGGAAGTATAACGAGCCGCGCTAAAGGAAAGAATATTTTTGAAATGAACAGCAGATGAAAGATTCTGCTGTTTTGTTATTGCCTGCACGGTTTCTGTTTCGTCTTTTTGCGCATAGCTTTGAAACGTTTGCCTGTCGCTGTCTTTATGGACGCGCTGTGATCCGTTCGGTTTTTGTCTGATGTTCCCAAATCGAATTTTCCTTTTTGGGAGTAAGAAAAACGTAAACCAAAGAAAATAGAGATAGATATAACACAGTTCATACAAAGAAAACTTTTCCGGCAAGATGATATGAAGTCAGAAACGAAAGAAGAGTTGTACAGATGACGAATTATCGTTTC
>CAOKFJ010000097.1 GCA_948467695.1 uncultured Allobaculum sp.
TGCTTGAAAACAAATTCAATCCGTTCTATGCAGACGAGATGCTCGAAAGCTGTGTATTCGCGCACCGCTGTCTGCCTTGTCGCCTCCCTTTTCCAGCCATCGTGCGGCAGCTTCAAAACCGCGTGCGATCTTCTCTGTCTTTTCCTCCAACTGTCCATGGCACAGTTCCGTCTCTCGATCTTCATACACCGTTAATTGATCAGATTCTCGATCACGATGTTCTTCTGCATTTCCCCTATCAGGATTTCGCGCCGCTTCTTTTGCTTATTGAGCAGGCATCCGCAGATGAGCGGGTGCAGTCGATTTCTGCCACCCTCTATCGTGTTGCAGAAAATTCACGTTTCGTACGCTCTCTTTGCAAAGCAGCTGAGAACGGAAAAGACGTGAGGGTCATCATTGAACTGCGCGCACGATTCGATGAAGCGCGCAATATGGAATGCGCAAAGCGGCTCGTCCAGAGCGGCGCGAAGGTCATTTTCGGACCGCCAGACTTGAAGGTACATGCCAAACTGATCTGCATCTCGCTCAAAACCGGCAGTCAAATACGCTCCATATCCATCATCGGTACAGGAAATTTCAACGAAGAAACCGCGCTGCAGTACACGGATTACGCCTTGATGAGCGCGGATGAACCATTCAAAGACAGAATCAGCGCGTTGCTTGATCAGCTTTTTTACAAGCAGACAGACACTCTTAACCACACCCTTCACTCCATAGGCCATCATCCGGATTTTACGGACATGCAGTCTCATCCGATTTTTTCGCCTATGAACCATGCGCTTGAATTCTCTCCGGACGGGATTCGACAGAGAATCATTCTTGAACTGGATCGGCAGATTGAACGCGCAAAAAGCGGAAGAAAAGCGCGCGCCTGGTTCAAGCTGAATGCGCTAAGCGACCCCATACTCATCGAGAAGATCACACATGCCGCAAAAGCGGGCGTGCAGATTCGACTTCTTGTGCGCGGGATCTGCCTGATGACACCATCTGCCAATGAAAATGAAAAAGAGATGGATCTTGAGATCCATTCGATTGTCGGACGATTTCTCGAGCATGGCCGAGTCTACGTATTAGGCTATGGCGATCAGTCGCTTGTCATGCTTTCTTCAGCCGATTTCATGCGGCGCAATATGGAGCGCCGTATTGAAGCTGCTGTTTCTATATCTGACCCGCTGCTCAAAGACAGACTCATAAACGAATTTGAGCTGCAGTTTTCCGATACCGCCAACGCATGGAAAATGAACCCGGATGGATCGTATTCAAATCGTGCAGCATCGAAATCGCAGACAATTGATTCGCAGAAAATTCTTCTGGAACAATACACTTACGCCAAAGAGTGATGTCTGCAGGCGCCAAACGATGCGCGCCCTTCAATCTCTTGTATGTGCTAAACTGTTCAACAAACCGTAAAATAGAAATCCGCCATACAGGAATAAATGGGAGGAAATTATGAACAAAAAAGAACTTCAGGAAATCAAACGTCAGCTTAAACCGGAAAATGAACGTCTGATGCTTCGCGGTATTCAGGAGGCGTATGGAAGACGCCGTGATGAAGACGCGGTCATCCTTTTTACCCGCCTGATTGATCCCGAAACACTCTCCACCGAGGAAGAAGAACTGTATTTTGATATTTTCAAAAAAAGTCTGGGAGGCACACCCGGCAAGAATCTGATGGAATATGGTTTTGACCATACCGACCCGCAGGCTGTTGATCTGCGCCAGAAACTCTTCGATTATCGAAATGGACTTCTGCTTGAAGAAGAGGAATTTGAAAAATTTGCAAAGGAAATCATCGACAAAGGCAATTACCGCAACCCGGTCTATGTGACCGCCGGAATCTTCGAGTATTCAGCTCCCAACCTGAACGCGAACCATGAAGAACTTGAAGGAAACTCGACGTTCCGCTTCATGATCGCGGCAGTCAGCGAAGCAAGACTCACCGACATCGGTCTGTTCTATTCCTCGCGTGAAAACAGTGTGCAGCGAAAGGTCAATGAAGAGATGCAGATTATCCCCTCTCCTCTTGATGCCTTTCTGTATCCCGTGTTCTCCGATCGAGCAGCCGACGTCAACCATTTCCTTTATCATTCCAAAACCGCAAAACAGCCCAATATCGATCTGATTGAACAATTTTTCCATATCCCGTTCCAGTCAACCGCTCCCGAACAGAGCGAGGGCTTCAGCACGCTGATCGCCGATGTCTTCCCCGAAGGTCTGCAAATGAAAACCGCGATCAATCTGCATCGCAACCTGAGCGACTACATCAAGGAAGGCAGCGAGGAAGATGTTGTCGTCACATGCGACAAGGCGCGCGTTCGCGATCTTCTTGAAGCATCCGGCGCACCGCGTTCCAACATGGAGCGCTTTGACGAAGCATACGCGCGCATTCTCGAAGACCAGCCGCTTGCTGCGGTCAATCTTCTCGAGAAAGGAAAAATTTCTCTGAAATCGCCCGCAATTTCCATTTCCGTTAAAGATGAAGCGCTTGATGACATTCAGACACGCACGATTGATGGACGAACCTGCCTGGTTATTGCCATCAGCGACGAAGTGCAGATTTCCCATATGCCTGCCGACATCCGCGAACCGCAAAAAGAAGTTCGTGTGCATCCGGCAGAAAATCAGGATGAATCCTTTAACGGATAGCTCCAGCAAGCCCATACCGTACAAAAACAGCAGCCGCCGAAAAATCCTCAATGGATCTTACGGCGGCTTTCGTTTCATTTTATTTAACTTGTCAGGATCAGTTTACGGCATCGATTTATCGGTTAAACCGATTCGCCGTCACATCAGCTTTCAGTTCTTTCTGTATGTTCTTCGATCCATGCGCTGATCTCATCCCAGGAATCAGCTTCAAACACACGGGGCGCATCCTCACGCTCGAAAGGATCATGCGCGCGGTTTGCCTTGAACCAGATGCAGTTTGCGCCAAATGGAAGAGCGCCGCGAATATCGGCTTTCCAGGAATCGCCGATCATTAGCACATTCTCTGGTTTCCAGTCCGTTTCAAGCAGTTCATTCATCGCATCAAGCGACTGCGTGAAAAAGGAAAGATCAGGTTTGGGCACGCCGAAGCGGCTCGAACTGAACACGTCGCGAAAATATGGTCCCATGCCGGCACGCTCAAGTCGTCCAAGCTGTCCGGCAGCACTGCCATTCGACGCGATAAAAATCGGTATTCCCAGCGCATCCAGCCGCTGCAGAGCTTCAAGCGCGCCGGGCATTGGATGATCAGCAGTGCGAAGCCGGCTGATGAAGGTGTCTTCAAACGCATCAGGGTCACGCAGCTGCATGCCAAGCGCATTGAAAATGACCGTGAAGCGGATGCGTCCAAGTTCTTCGCGCGTCATTGAACCTTCTTCAATACGGTCCCACAGTTTGGCATTCTCCACAAGAAACGTCTGGAAATAGTCATCTTTCCATGGATAGCCGAATACATGAAACGCGTGTTCCATGGCTTCTTTGGCGCAGGCATCGAAATCGAGAAGCGTCTGGTCGACATCGATCCACGCCGCTTTGATGGTCTGTCCATGCATTTTGAGTGTTAAAGAGTTGTTTGCAGAATTCATGCATACAGTATAAACATCTTCCCTCTCTTCTCAACCTTTCCCGATAAACCGTTCATTCCAGACCTTCTCCTTTAGGCATTCAGGCATCTTCTAGTTTTTGAGGCGTGCGCGTCATAACTGGATAAACAGAAAAACAGCCCGCATATCACGCATTGCTGCAATTTGTGATATGCGGGCTGAGGAATTGAGTGCCGATTGATGAGTCCTACTCGATATCAAGACCGAGCTGATACACCTCGCGATAGGCGGGATGCGAAACAATATCTCCATGATGGAGAACATTGGAGCCGTAAACGACACGCACAACGCGGCTGTTGGGCACGGAATCCGTAAATCCTCCAAGAGATTCCACAGCGGTTTCCATTTCCGAGCGGTTGATCGCCGCTGTCAGAAAGAAGATAAAGTCGGTTCCGTCGAAACTTTCGAAATACGGCGTCATTCGATCCAGGAATGTCTTCATCATGCCGGACATTGTATAGAAATAGACAGGAGTGGCGAGCACGACGACATTCGAATCCTGCATTTCGCGGGCAAGACGGTCGGCATCGTCTTCAGTCTGCTCCTCCCGATAGAAATCGAAATTCTCATCTTTGAGATTGACGCGCACGATTGTGTTCTCCGGATTGGCCGAAGCACCGCGAATAAACTCGGTGCAAAGCAGATCGCAGTTTCCATTGGCGCGCGGCGAGGAATTCACCACAACAATTTTTTTCATACTTCTCTCCTTTGAGTCTTTCGTAACCTGTCTTCATTATAGAATTCGTCCTTTAAAAAGACGGATCACATGCCTGAAACGAAAAAATGCGAAGAAACGAGGAAAATATAAAAAGCCCGATTTCTCTTTGTCTGTTGACACAAAGATCAAAAGGGCTGTCATGGATGTGGTTATGTGAAGTTTAGGGACGGATCTGTCCATCACCGAAGATAATGTACTTGGTTGTGGTCAGCTCTTCAAGTCCCATGGGGCCTCTGGCGTGCAGTTTCTGTGTGGAAATGCCGATTTCTGCGCCTAAACCAAACTCTCTGCCATCCGTAAAACGGGTAGAGGCATTGACGTACACCGCTGCCGCATCGACACCATTGAGAAATTTTCGCGCGTTGGCATAATCGCTCGTGACGATCGATTCAGAATGACCGGTGTTGTATTCGTTGATATGCGCGATGGCTTCATCGACTGATCTTACCGTTTTTACCGACAGTTCGAGCGCGAGATATTCTGTGCCCCAATCGGCTTCTGTCGCTTCAACGACATCGCATTTTCCAAACTGATCCACAAGAGTATTCTGCGCATGGATTTTTACGTTGTGAGCACTCAGCGCTTCATCGAGACGCACAATCAGCTGGTCGGCAATCTTTTCATGCACGAGAAGCGATTCAACCGCGTTGCACACACCGACGCGCTGTGTTTTGCCGTTGAGGATAATATTGATCGCCATATCGAGATCGGCGCTCTCATCAACAAAGACATGGCAGTTTCCGGTGCCCGTTTCAATGACAGGAACAGTCGCGTTTTCGACGCAGGAAGCAATCAGACCGGCTCCTCCGCGCGGAATGAGCACATCAACCCATTTTGAACAGCGCATCAGCTCGCGGCTCGCTTCACGCGAGTTGTCGTAAAGGAGCTGACAAGCCGTGCGCGGAAGACTCAGTTCATCAAGCACGCTCTGAATGATTTCAACAATTGCGGCGTTGGAATTGGCGGCTTCTTTTCCGCCCTTGAGAATGACCGCGTTGCCGCTTTTGAAGCAGAGCGCGAACACATCCGCGGTAACATTCGGACGTGCTTCATAGATCACGGCGCATACGCCTAAAGGCACGCGCTGTTTGCCGATCAGAAGACCGTTCGGTCTTTTTTTCATTTCCAGAACACTGCCGACCGGATCAGGAAGATCGGCGACCTCCTTCATGCCGCCGGCAATCGAGACAATGCGCTCTTCGGTAAGCATCAGACGATCCTGGAGCGGAAGAGGCATATTGTTTTCTCTGGCCGCCTGCAAATCTTTTTCATTGGCGGCAAGAATATCCGCCGATTTGGCAACAAGCGCATCGGCTGCCGCAATCAGCGCTTCGTTTTTACGGTTGGTATCGAGTGTGGAAAGAATCATAGCCGCGTCATGCGCGCTCTTTCCCAGTTCATTCATCCAGTCTGTCATAGGTCCTCCAGAATACGGTCGAAATCAAATTTCATATCGGGATGCGCCACAAAGAATGTTCCCTCTTCCTCGCCGCGCACTAGCCGCTCGATGATGCGGAAATCTTTCGCGTTGGCGATAATCATATCCGCTCCCGCGCTGCCTGCAATTTTTGCGGCATGCAGTTTGGTCGCCATACCGCCTGTCCCGACACCGCTTGACGGTCCTTTGCCAAGCGCTTTGATCGAATCATCAAGCTCAGCAACCTCACTGATGAAACGCGCGTCTTTATTCTTTGTCGGATCATCGGTGTAAAGACCATCGATATCGGAAAGCAGAATCAGCAGATCAGCGCGTACAAGCGCTGCGACAAAAGCGCTGAGCGAATCGTTGTCGCCGATTTCGATTTCATCGGTCGCAATGGTGTCGTTTTCATTGACAATCGGCACAACGCCAAGATCAAACAGCTCGCCGAATGTATTGCGCGCGTTGAAGCGGTCCTTTTCATAACGCATCGTGTGCTTGGTTAAAAGAATCTGTCCGCAGTTGAGACCGTATTCGGCAAAAAGCTTCTGATAGAGCATCATCAGTCTGGCCTGCCCGACAGCGGCGCAAGCCTGTTTTTTGGAAACGGAATGAGGACGGCCCGGCAGACCAAGATACTGCGTGCCGACCATGATGGCACCGGAAGAAACCAGTACCACGTCGTACCCGGCATTGTGAAGAGAACTGATCTGGCGGACAAGCACTTCAAGCTTGTCGAAATTCAGTCTGCCGGTTTCAGGATAAGTCAAAGAGGACGAGCCTACTTTGACGACAATTCGTTTGGCGTCTTTGACGCGATTTCTTAAAGATGACATAGGTGTATCTTAACCGATCCATTCGCAAGGTCATTCGATTTTACTTTTTGTCTTCCAAAGCGTCCGATTTTTCATTAATTTTCATGAAACAGTTTTCTCACCTCTTCTTCTTATCCGTTCCACCGGGCTGATCAAAGTGCATTAAATAGGATTAGCCCTTAAGACTCGTATAAAATCGAGTTCGAGAACTGTAAAAAAATTACAGTTTAAAATAGACAGGGTGTTATTCTGTCTTTATGATTTGAATGAAGGGAAAAGGATACAAATATGCTTAGAAAATTTTCAGTTAAAGGATAT
>CAOKFJ010000098.1 GCA_948467695.1 uncultured Allobaculum sp.
GGCATCTTCAGCATCTTAAAGAGGTCGGTGGCATTGATGTATGTGCCATAGGGACTGATTTTGACGGTATTAACTCAACTGTCGAAATCCACGATGCATCCGAACATCAGAAACTTGCGCAGTCTCTTCTTGCAGAGGGATGGAGCGAAGAAGATGTTCGCAAAGCGATGGGCGGCAACTTCATCAAACTGCTCGAACGCACACTCCAGTAAAAACGATCGTATACAGGGATTGAGTGAATTATTCGCATCGGGAGTCTTTTGCTCACTTGAATTTCGACAATACAGAATCAGCCGGCTTGTTGACGGAAGCAGGAAACTTCCCAAAACGAGTCGGCTGTTTTTGCATGGAGTACGGCAGCTGAGAAACTGTCTTTGCGTGTTCTGAAAATAGCTTTCTTTTTAGCGCAACAGTGCGCACAGAAGCCGTATTGGCGAACAAAACTGATGTTTGTTCTATTCTCTTCGGATATCAACCGTGTTCACTTTCGATTCTTCATGCAGGATCGCACAAAAAATTCATGATTTTTGGATGAAATGAAAGGATGAAGATATTGAAGAAAAGTTAATCAGATAACTTAATAACATAGCTTATAATAGCGAACGAAGCATTTAATGATTTTAGTATTTAATTTGCGAACAGAATAAGGCTTTGTATACTTTAGCCAGACGAAAGGAATGGTGAAAAGATGAGTTATCCTATTGAGGTGATCGCTAACTGGTTTCTGCTGAAAGAATCTATGACGCATAAAAAGCTTCAGAAGCTCTGCTACTATGCGCAGGCATGGGGATATGCTTTGTACGATGCACCGTTTATCAACGAAGCATTTCAAGCGTGGGTGCATGGCCCGGTGAGTCCGCTCTTATACGAGAAGTACAAAGACAGCTATTTAAAAAAACTCACACCTGAAGATATCGACATGTCCATGATTGAAGAAGATGATCAGGATTTTCTGGAACGTGTCTGGCTGACATATGGCGAGCACACACCAAACAGTTTGGAAGTACTTACTCAGAAAGAGCAGCCATGGAAGGAAGCGCGTGTTGGATACAAAACTTTGGAACCATGTACAAACGAGATCAGCCCAGTAACGATGCAGCGTTTTTATCGGAGTATATATGACGAAGGCGATGCGTAATCGAAAGTTTGGAAAATATCATCGGTTTCATTCATCCTGATCAAATGAGAACATTTCTTATCTCTATATGAGAGGAAGACGACGGACGTGGACAAATTCTTTTGAATAGTCAAATCGCTTTGGAGTACGTTCAGAAATATCTGTATTTCTTCGAATATAGAGGATTTTCTTATTCATTCACCAGAAGAAAACGCCGATCCTGGTGCTGATTCGTTCAGCATCAAAACCGGCGTTTTTTGTCTTCAGGCAAGAAGCTGTTTTACTGTTCGGTCTCAGAGACGGATAGATCCGTACGTTCACGGTTGTTCTTGAGAAGAATCGCGATATGACCGACTGCCCATAGGATCGAGGTGAAGGTGATAGATATAGACTGCTCATATATGCCAAGCAGAATAAATGCGGCAATCGGCAGCATCGCTTCTTGAGGAGGCAGTCCAAAAAGCATATCGTACAGTCCGCAGCTTGCTTTGTTTTGTACAATGCGCTTCATCAAGCAGATGTCATAGGCAAGCATCAGCACAAATCCGCAAACGGGAAGCCAAAGACTTGTTTTCGTATCTGGAGCGGGATGCTCAATGAAGAACAGAGCGTTGACGATTGTCAGATACTTCGGCGAGCTTTCAAGTGCAAGCAGAAAGGGATGCGCTTTAAAAAATCTGGCATAACCGTCAGTATCCGGCTGAAACTTCAACCAGAGCAGATCGGGAACAAGAAGCATAAGCGTGAATGTAATGCCGATCAGGATGGATATGGATTTCGTTGTTTCGTTCATATTATGCCCCCTCCGACACTTGAAGGTTCACTGTTGATTCTGTGAGGGTTTTGATTGGAAAGTGTCTGATATGTGTTGTTGATTCTATTTTGAACCTCAACTAAAAAAGACGCAAGATGTTATTAACAGCGCATTGGGCTTCAGAAATTTCTGCTGTACGCAATGCATCTTTGCGCAAAACGTCATAGATACCAAAAAAGGACCATGAAGTGGATTCGGTTTCATGGTCCATTATTTTAGGTGAGTTGCTTGTATTGATATTTGCGTTAGGCAGTAAGGAAAGAAAGATTCTCCTTCGTCTTATTTCTAATCGGTACGAGTGTCCAGTTCTTTATAGTGCTGGTAGTGAATGCCGATATGACCGATACCCAGAATAATGGCGGATGCCATCAGCCACAAAGACTGATCGTACATGCCAAGCAGAAGGAAAGCGGCTGAGGGAAGCACTGCGCCGGCAACAGGAATGCCAAAGAACGTGGTATAGAAGTCGGAAAGCGTCTGGTCGCTGCGGAAGTAGCGGATCCACCAGAGCTCATAAAGTACCATCAGGATAAACGCCACCGCGAGAATCCAGATCTGACCCGGTTCGTCCTGGGTGGTCTCGCCGAAAGGGAAGAGCGCGAAGATAACGGTCAGAATCTGACCGATTCGCTCAAGAACAACCAGAATTTTGTTTTCATGTTCGTTGGTATAGCCTTCCGGCTTGTTTTTGATCCAGAGAATGTTCGGAACAAAAAGCATGACGAGAAAAAGCAGTCCTGCCCATGAAAAAGTGAAATTGCCATTCATAAATAATTCCTCCAAGAACAGCGCGATGCTGTTGTTTATGTGGATGCCAAATACAGTATAGGTCCTCATGGGCATGCAAACGCTTCGCGTGCACGTCTAGTTTGCCTGGTACGCCTGACGAAGATTGTTCGTTAAGGTGATCGAGATGATAATTATCTGATTTTGACCTTGTCTGAATTCTGTCGGTATCTGCTGGAATGAAGCGGAAGACTGTTTGCCGGAAAAGAAAACGCCGCAGTTTCCTGACCGAAACTGCGGCGTATGCATAGGTGTATGACTGACGAACAGGATATGGAGGTTTAATCCATTTCCAGTGCGCCGGTGTAAAGCTGATAGTAGATGCCTTTTTTATCAAGCAGGGAATCGTGGTTTCCGCGCTCGATAATGCGGCCCTGATCAAGAACCATGATCGCATCGGAGTTCATGATCGTCGACAGACGGTGCGCGATGACAAAGACGGTGCGTCCTTTCATCAGACCATCCATACCAGCCTGAACAAGGCGTTCGGTGCGGGTATCGATCGAGGAGGTTGCTTCATCCAGAATCAGTACCGGCGGGTTGGCTACAGCGGCACGCGCGATCGCAAGCAGCTGACGCTGTCCCTGAGAAAGGGAGTCGCCGTTGGCATGGATGTAGGTGTTGTAGCCGTTTTCGAGGTGGTTGATGAAGCCGTCCGCGTTGGCGAGTTTCGCCGCGGCGATGCATTCTTCATCTGTGGCATCGAGTTTGCCAAAGCGGATGTTGTCCATGATAGTTCCGGAGAACAGCTGTGTATCCTGAAGAACAATGCCAAGGGAGCGGCGCAGATCCGGTTTGCGGATGAGCTTGATATCGATGCCGTCATACGTGATGGAACCTTTGTTGATGTCGTAGAAGCGGTTGATCAGATTGGTGATCGTTGTCTTGCCGGCACCGGTCGCGCCGACAAAAGCGATTTTCTGTCCGGCTTCTCCATAGAGGGAAATGTCGTGCAGAACGGTCTTTTCGGGAACATAGCCGAAGGTTACATCGTGGAAAACAACGTCGCCTTTGAGAGGAACCAGAACAAAGCTGCCATCAGGTCTGGGGTGTTTCCAGCACCAGTGACCAGTGTGTTCCTTGCATTCTTTCCACTCGCCATCGACCATTTTGGTGCGCACAAGCGTAACGATGCCGTCATCGGTTTCGCTCGGTTCATCCATAAGTTCGAAGACACGGCTCGCACCGGCCTGCGCCATGACGATCGAGTTGATCTGCTGGGAGATCTGTGTGATCGGGTTGTTGAAGGAACGGTTAAGCGTAAGCATGGCAGAGATGATACCAAGCGACATGCCGAACATTCCGTTGATGGCGAAATAGGAGCCAAGCAGCGCGCACGCTACATAGGAGATGTAGCTGATGTTCATGCAGATCGGCATCAGGATATTGGCGAAGATATTCGCGTTTGTGCTGGCAGTGCAAAGATCGTTGTTGATCTTTTCGAATTCTTCCTGAACTTTCGGTTCATGGGAGAACACTTTGATGACACGCGCGCCTTCGATCATTTCTTCGATATAGCCATTGGCTTTACCAAGCTGAATCTGCTGCTCGCGGAAGTTCTTTCCGGAAGAACGGGTGATTTTCTTGGCAACCAAAAGCATGCAAAGCGAGAAACCGACAGTCACGATTGTCAGCACCCAGGAAAGACGGATCATGGAGATCAGAACAAACAGAATCATCATGGCCGAGGAGAAAACCTGCGGTACGGACTGGCTGATCAGCTGGCGAAGCGTATCGGTATCGTTGGTGTACACGGACATGATATCGCCGTGCGCATGCGTATCGAAGTAGCGGATCGGCAGTGATTCCATATGAGCGAACAGTCGTTCACGCACATCGTTCAGCGTGCCCAAAGACACATAGACCATGGTGCGGTTCCATGTGTAGGTGGCGACAACACCGATAAAATAGACCATCACAAGCTGCGAGAGCGCCATAAAAAGCGGTGTGAAGTCCGTGGAGTGATTTTTGGTCATCGGCATGATGTAGTCGTCGATCAGCGTCTGCTGGAAGGTTGAACCGTAAACGTTGGCAATGGAGGAGACGATGATCAGCACGGCGATCAGGATCACCTGCCATTTGTAGTTTTTCCAGACCAGAGAAAGGACGCGCTTGAGTCCGTTCTTTTTGGTGATGGGAACTTTGCCTTTTACCGACAGGCTGTCCTGTCCGTTTTTGTCGGGCGTGGTGCTAGGCGTTTTCTGACTCATTGTCGTTTCCTCCTTTCTGCTGGGCGAGATAGGTCGAACGATAGATTTCACTGGTTTTCATCAGTTCGTCATGGCTGCCGACATTGACAAGATGTCCGCGGTCAAGAACAAGGATGCGGTCAGCGTCCTGAATGGAGGACACGCGCTGCGAGATGATGATTTTGGTGATATTCGGGATTTTTGTCTGGAAGGCTTCACGAATGAGCGCGTCGGTTTTGGTATCGACAGCGGATGTGGAGTCATCGAGAATCAGGATTTTGGGTTTCTTGAGCAGAGCGCGGGCGATGGTCAGACGCTGACGCTGACCGCCGGATACGTTGGTTCCGCCCTGCTCGATATAGGTGTCGTAGCCATCGGGCATACGGCTGATGAAGTCGTCTGCCTGAGCGAGTCGGCAGGATTCAACGATCTGTTCGTCGGTTGCCTGCTCATCGCCCCAGCGCATGTTTTCCTTGATGGTGCCGGAGAACAGAACGTTTTTCTGCAGAACCATCGAAACCGCGTCGCGCAGGGTTTTCAGATCGTAGTCGCGCACGTCGACACCGCCGACTTTTACCGCGCCTTTGGTGACGTCATACAGTCTGGGGATCAGGCTGACAAGCGATGTTTTGGACGAACCGGTCGGACCGAGAATACCGATCGTTTCACCGGAATTGATTTTGAAATCGACATCGCGCAGAACATAGTGTCCATCCACCTGTTCGGCATAGTTGAAGTAGACGTGATCGAATTCGACGCTGCCGTCTTTGACTTCTTTCAGGCCGTCTTTGGGAGATTCAAGATAGGACACCTGGTTGATGACCTCGACGATACGTTTTGCGGAAGCAGCGGACATGGTAACCATGACAAGAATCATAGAGAACATCATCAGCGACATGAGCAGGTTCATGATGTAGGTGAACAGAGACATCATTGTGCCGACTTCCATGGAACCGCCGACAATCTGTTTGGCGCCGACCCAGGAAACGATCAGGATGCAGGCATACATCGCAATCTGCACGAACGGCTGGTTGAGGATCATGAGCAGTTCGGCTTTTTTGTTGACGTCGTAAATATCCTTCGAACGCTTGTTGAAACGATCGATTTCGTAGTCCTCGCGAACGAACGACTTCACAGGACGGATACCGGTGATGTTTTCCTGAATCTCTTCATTCAGGTTGTCGTACATCTTGAACATCTTGCCAAACACCGGTCCGGCTTTTTTGATCATGAAGCCGACGGCTACGCCAAGAAGCACAACGACAAGCAGCAGCCACCAGGCGATATTGGGCGCGAGGTAGAAGACCATGAACAGCGCCATGCAGAAGTTGAGAGGTGAACGTACGGCAATGCGGATGATCATCTGGAAGGCCATCTGCACGTTGGTGACGTCGGTGGTCAGACGTGTGATCAGACCGCCGGTGGAGTATTCATCAATATTGGAAAAAGAAAAGTTCTGGATATTGCGGAATTCGGCTTCGCGAACGTTTTTCGCAAAGCCCGCGGATGCGACAGCGGCGTATTTTCCGGAAAGCGCGCCGCAGATCAGAGCGCCGATGGCGCACAGAAGCATAAGCAGGCCGTAGTGCCAGACAACAGACATGTTGCCCGCTTCAACGCCGAGGTCAACCATTTTCGACATCAGAAACGGAATCAGAATGTCGAGCACAACTTCGAGAGCGACCATGATCGGTGTCAGGATCGTTTCGCGTTTATACTGCTTAATCTGCTTTGATAAAGTCGATATCAAACTCGTTTTCCTCCTTTCCGGTCAGATTGAACAGAATGTGTTCGAGAAATTTCTGACCTTCTTCGAGTTCTTCCTGGGTAAGCCCGCTGAACATGCGTTCGCGGGACTGCGAGAGAATGGAGCTGATGCCGGAGATCAGCTCTATGGCCTTGTCAGTGATGACAACATAGCGAATGCGCCTGTCCTCTTTGCTCGGC
>CAOKFJ010000099.1 GCA_948467695.1 uncultured Allobaculum sp.
CAGAACGTATGGTTCTCCGCTACACCTGAACAGGTAGCGTCCAAAACCATCAGCGTTTACAACGAAAACAGCTTCGCAAACCTGAATGAATACGACCTCGTGTGGGAAGTTCTCGAAGACGGTGTTGTGAAGAAATCCGGTACCATCCCTGCCATTGACCTGGGCGGCGACGCAAACGGCACTCTGCTCGTTCCGTACGAAATGCCTGAACTCAAAGACGGATGCGAATACCTGCTCAACGTAAAAGCAAACCTCAAATCCGATAAAGAATGGGCGAAAGCCGGTCATGAACTCGCTTACGCACAGTTCGTTATCCCGACAGATCACAAACAGGCAACTTACGCTGCCGCGGGTGATGCTGTCACTGTAACCGATGGCGAAGACGCCTTTGCGGTAGCCGGCAAAAATGCCGATGGCAAAGCGTTCTCCTTCAACATCAACAAATCCACCGGTCAGCTTGTCGACTACACATTCGATGGCGAAAAACTGATCAAAGAAGGTCCGAAACCCAACTTCTGGCGCTGCCTTACTGAAAACGACGAGCGTGAAGGCGACAGCTACTTCGACCATGACTGGGCGAACGCAGTCAGCGCAATCAACGCTGAAGTAACAGCTTCCGAAGAAGCAGGCAAGCAGGTTATCACTGCTAACCTGACTCTGCCCAATGCAGACAATGCCAAGTTCGACATCGTCTACACGATCGAATCCGATGGTGCAGTATCGATGAAGATGAAAGTCGATGCAACCGGAACAAGCATGGGCCGCTATATCATGGTTGGCTCCAACATGATCCTGCCTGAAGGCTACGAAAACGTTTCCTGGTACGCTTACGGACCGGATGAAACTCTTCTTGACCGTATGACATCCGCTCGCGCGACTGTCTTCGAAAAGACTGTTTCCGAAAACTTCTACCCGTACATCAAAGTCGATGACACAGGAACTATGCCGGGAACACGCTGGATGCGTCTGTCTTCCGACAACACCGCGACTGACGTTATGGTTATCGCCAAAGATACCGTTCAGACCAGCGCTCTGCACTTCCTGCCCGATCAGATGAACGCGGCAAACCACCCCTACGAACTGACACCGATGGCTGACACTGTAGTCGGCATCAACTACGGTTCCAAAGGTACCGGCGGCGCGACCTGCGGTGCCGGCACACGCGGCGCTTACCTGCTCGACAACAAAGTTTACGAGTGGGAATTCACACTTGCTCCTGTAGCGAAGAGCCAGGAAGACGCTTCCGAACTCTTCCACGCTTACCACGAAGCTGAAATCGTTCAGGTAGAAGGCACTGCAGATGCAGCTGCTGACGCTGTTAAAGCAAAACTTGACGCGTTCCTGCCCTACAGCTTCACTCAGCTCGACGAAGCCAAAGCAATCAAAGCTTCCTATGACGCTCTGAGCGACGAGCAGAAAGCATCCTTCACTGAAGAACAGACTGAAAAAGTTTCCGGTCTTGTTTCCACAGTTGAAGGTCTCGAAACCAAAAAAGCTGTCGTAAAAGACAAATCCGCTAATGGTCTCGACGTTGAAGTAACCGATACAATGAACTTCCTGAATGCGGCTGGCGAAGGCGTATTCGAAGGCTACGTTGAAGTTGACCACAACGACGTGATCGCTCCGGCATTTGCCGCTGGCAAATCCTGGACCATCGAGGCAGAAATCGTGCCGCAGTCCGCTCCGGGCAGCCGCGCAACCATCCTCTCCAAAGGTGACTACCTCGCTACTCTGCGTACCGAATCCAACAACCTGTGCTTCCATATTTCCAATGGTTCCAGCTGGTACCAGACCACTGTCGATGAAACAACTGCCTTCACTGATGAAGAAGCAGCCAACTGGATCGGCAAGAAACACCGCGTTACCGCTACATACGACTACGAGACGAAGACAATGAAGATCTACTATGACGGCGATCTCCATACAACACGCCTCAACACATCCAATGTAGACATCTCTGCTTCCGTCAACGAAGCCGTGAACTTCGCGATCGGTATCGACCCGCAGACAGATCGCCGCAGCGACCTGCGCTTCGCTTCCGCCCGCATCTTCAACAAAGCGCTCACCGATGAAGAAGCAAAAACTTCTCTCACCGCTGACAGCGAAAACACTGTCCTCTGGCTCGAATCCGGCAACCTCGCCTTCATCGACGCAGACGCAGCAGACAAAGCAGCTCTTGAAGCAGCCATCACTGCAGCAGATGCTCTGATCGAAGACGACTACGCAGCAGATTCCTGGGCTGAATTTGCGAAAGCTCTTGATGCAGCGAAAGCTGTAGCAGCCAACGAAAATGCTTCCCAGTACGCCGTAGACAACGCTCTTGCAGCGCTCAATTCCGCTAAAGCCGCTCTGAAAGTATTCATCGACCGCAGCGAACTGGATGAACTCATCGCCAACCGCGTAAGCGGCGAAGGCTATGAAGCTGAATCCTACAAGGCATACCTCGACGCTCTGAACAACGCGCTCAACATCAACGAATTCTCCACAAAAGAAGAAGTTGAAGCGGCTACTGAAGCACTGCGCACAGCTCAGGACAACCTCGTGAAACTGTTCTCGCACATCATTCAGGTTGTTGCCGACTTTGCCAATACAGTCCTCTCCCAGAAAGATGACTACTCGAACGTAACTGAAAACTTCGAAGCTCTCAAAGCTGAAGTTGACGCTATGATCGAAAAACTGAATACACCGGAACAGGCAACCGACAAAGAACTCAATGACAAAGCCAGCCAGCTCAATGACGAACTGCTTGATCTGCGTCTCAAACCCAACTCCGACAAAGTTCAGGAACTCCTCAATAACTAATTCGGAGTGCAGAAACCCGCACATCCCTTCAGAATGTGTTTCAGGGGCGATCGAAAGATCGCCCCTTTTTTGCGTCTGCGCATCGAAGACAGGAACACTTGAGAGAGAAAACATCCCAAAAGCGAAATTAATTATCCAAAAATACTGATATTATGGCTGTTATAGAGATTGCGTTAACAATGTCCAGAGTCTGTCGAAACTGAAAAGATCTTGAAGCAGAATTCGAACCGCACACAGACTGATGGAAGAGAAGCGCTTATGCGTTCATCTGAATATACGTATTGCGTAAACGCATGAAGAAAAAGAGAAGGCAGATGCAAGAAAATGCGTAGGAAATTCGTGTAGAGAGTGAAACAGGAAGAACAGAAACTGTAAATGTCGTTTTGTCGGGTTCAAAGAAAGGGGGCGAGTGAATGCGGTCTGAACAGGAAATGGAATTTGTGATGGCAAAGTATGCCGATTCAATGTATCGTCTCGCGCTCCATTCCTGTCCGTTTGCCCAGGCGCAGGATGTCGTGCAGGACGCCCTCATTCGGTACATGAAATCCGATACGCTCTTCAACGATGAAGAGCATCGCAAAGCATGGCTGTTTCGCGTCGTCCTCAATCTATGCACGGATTATCACCGCCACTGGTGGCAGAAATTCAGGCAGGATGATCCCGAGCAGCGCCTGCTCCAGAACAGCGCGCAGAATGCGGATAAAACAGACGAAGAGTACGGCGTGCTCGAATATGTGCGTCAGCTTCCCCGGCGTGAAGCGATCGCCATATATCTGTTCTATTACGAGCAGCTGCCGCTCGATCAGATCTGCGCCATTCTTGAATGCCGTCCGGGAACAATCTACAGCCTGATGACCCGCGGAAGGCAGAAGCTCAAGAAGCTGATGGAAAAAGACGGAGCGTTTTCGGCAAAGGAACCGCATCATGAAGCTTTGAGCGAACCGGCTTCAAGACGGTCAGACGAAAAGAAGAAAGACCACATAAGAGGACACAGAAAAGGGAAGGGGGATACGCATGAGACATAAGCCAGATTCGCAAAGCGATTTGCAGACGGAATACATGAACGCATACTTGCGCGATATGAGCCGCATTGAAATGACACCTTCTCAAAAAGCGCAAACACTTGCCGCACTGCGCAAAGCGCGCAATGAAGAAATGCGCAAAGCAAACCGAAGCGCACAATGCAGATTGAACAGACACCATGCGCAAACGACGATGCCTGCACAAAGAAAACGCAGCCGTGCAGCTCTGGTTTTGGGTGCTGGTCTTGCGGCAGCAGCGCTTGCTTTTGCGATTGTACTTGCGCGCATCGATGTGCCATCACCTGCTCCTTCCTCTGATCCGGTCGCGACCATGCCTGACGATCGGACACAGAGCTCCCAGACACCCTCTCTTCAAAAACTGCCGCTTTATCAGGCTCCTGCTGATGGGACTGGCGGTTTAGGCGCAACAGGACAGTTTGTACGCACACAAAATGATTTTGATTTCTCTTTGCTTCCTGAACGTCTTCCGGTTTATCGCTTTGATGAACCTGCCAATCTTCGCCGTCCAAATGATCTGAATGAGCAGGCGCAGCTTGATCGCATGGAGGCGTTCATGAAGCGGCTGGGCATGGATCCGACGCTGATTGTGCGGCAGGAGCTGATGGACGGACAGATTGATTCGGTTTATGAAGCGTATTCGGACTATGGACGTCTTCATTTGCCGGATGCCGATCATGGCGCAATCTTCTGCGGCGGCAGTCTTCCGTTTTTCGCAAATACCGAAGAAGAAGCGATCAGCGCGGTAAAAGCGCTTATCGAAACGTATCCGCAGCTGTTTGATTTCAAAGACGCGCAAATCGCAATTGAACCTTCACGCGAAGCGATTGATCGAAACTGGATCGTTTCAGTATGGGAAAACCGAGACGATCCAGTGGATAATGAAATGGAACGGATCATGCATTCCGTGCGCATATGGGCAGACAATACCGGTGTGCAGTCGATCAGCTATCCTCTGGATACATTCCGGCAGGAAGAAGAGTATCCCTGCCGATCGGTTGATGACGCGCTGAATCTGATCGCGCAAAACGACCGCTGGCAGACGCCGCAAATAGAGCAGGCATGGCTGGTGTATAAATACGATGCAAAAGGCGAATGGCTCATGCCGTATTACCATGTGTATGCGACAGAGAAAGATACCGGTTTTGTGTATGCGATCGATATACCGGCAATTTCTGACGACTATGCGCTAGAACCCGGCGCAGAGCGCATCGATTATGAATCGTGAGTCTGAATCAGCTATGCACCTTTTCTTGTATACAAGAGTGTTCCATAGCGCCGATTCGACAAAGAACCACAGAAAAAAGCACCGATGCGGTGCTAAGAAATACAGTTGAGCACCTGCTCCAAAAGAAAAAAGAAAGAGAGAAAGAGTATGACGCACCACCGAAAGCATCTGGCAAAGACACTGCTCGCATTGTCTTTGGCAAGCGGTGTCTTCACGCCGCCCACAAGCATTCACGCCGTAAGTTCGGAAGGCGGACAGACACAGTCCTTCGAGTTCGAAAGCCTGGAAAAATCCTCTTACAGCGAAGAGAACAGCTTCGCGCCAGACGAAGAGTCTTCTTTTGATGCGAATGATGTTTCGTCTGAAGCAGACGGGGACAGCGAAGGACAGGACGATTTGTTCGAATCCTCGAATCCACCTGCACAGGACGAAACGGATTTTGAAACGGATGAAGACAGTCTGTCTGAGGAAGGGAGTTTCGCATCTCGAGATGAACAGGATGATGTTGAACTTGAAAATGGCGTAAAAGCCGTATGGCTGTATCGTGTCTACAATCCCCACACTGGCGAACATTTCTACACCCTGTCCGCGACTGAGCGCGATGCTTTAGTTCGAGCGGGATGGAAAGACGAGGGCAAAGCTTGGAAAGCGCCGCAGAGCGGTGTTCCCATTTATCGTCTGTACAATCCCAATGCATCGGATCATCACTACACGCCAAATGAAGAAGAGAAAAACGCGCTTGTCAAACTGGGCTGGAAAGATGAAGGCGTCGCGTTCTATGGGCATAACGCGTATGGCCGGGCAGTCTATCGTGTCTACAACCCAAACGCGAAATCCGGAAGCCATCACTATACGCTTTCCAGAAAAGAGCGGGATGCGCTGGTTCAAAACGGATGGAAGGACGAAGGCTCGTCATTCTTCGCGATTTCCGACTACACCTTTTTCGAAGATGAAGAGACGGGAAAAATGCGCTGCATGGATCCGGACGGAAATGAAATCAAAGGCAGAATTCTGATATACGATGACTGGTATGACTTCGGCGACGATGGTCTGATGAAGACCGGCTGGGATGAAAGAGACAACGGTACACGGCGCTGGTACGACGACTACGGGCGACAGGCGTTTGGTCTGAAAAAGATCGAGGACGGCTGGTATCTGCTCGATGGCGAAAAAGGCGAGACGCTGATTGATGCTCTTAAAACGATGCCTGATGGCAAAGAATTCTGCTTTGACGAAACAGGAAGAGCGATAACCGGACGCGTGTTTGTGTATCCCCGCACTGGTCAGTCGGATGGAGAAGGAAAAATCGTCTGGAATGATTTTGGCTGGACGGACAATCCTAACAGGCATCTGCTTATCGCGAGAAGCGCAGAACTTGACGAGCAGGCATCCGTGCTGAAAGAGGAAGGCGCATGGAATGAGAAGACCGAAGATGAACATGTGCAGAACGTAATGGCGGAAATGCATCGCGTAAACTCGCTGCTCGACGCACAGAAATATGTCGAGATTCATTCGGTATACAATCCCAATTCCGGCGAGCATCTCTATACACCCGATTCAGATGAAATTGCCGGACTGGTGAAGCTTGGCTGGAAGGATGAAGGCGTGCGCTTTCTGCAGCCGGAAACATCCGAAGCGCCGGTGTATCGTGTCTATTCGCCTTCGCGCGGCGAGCATCATTACACAATGAACCGCAATGAAGTCCTGTCTCTGGCAAAACACGGCTGGAAAGACGAGGGGATCAGTTTCTACAGC
>CAOKFJ010000100.1 GCA_948467695.1 uncultured Allobaculum sp.
TTTATGGATCTATAATTTTGAACTTCAATCCCGGGGGAATATCAAATGATTACGAGAGAATCTGGCTGAAGTTGAGATAGCGCATATCGATGCAGTCGATTGCGCCATCGGGAATCCACATTTCGAGCGGGCGCAGGCGAACAATCACGGGAAGAAACTTGCGCGTTCCAAGCAGCGAAGCCGCAAGACGCCGTCTTTTGACAAGGGTGCTCTTGAAGGCTTCGCAGCGTTTTGCCAGCCAGTTTTCCATGCTCAGCGCGTGTGTCTTCTGTGTGCATTTGGCGCTGTGCAGCGAGAGTGTGGAATCGGCGTAGCAGTAGTCGAAATAATCCGCCTGAGCCGCGTGATGCAGATCGTCCGCATGGTCAAAGGGTTCGAGTCTTTCAAGCTTTGCCGGATCCTTTCCCGTCATTTTTTCGAGTGCAGCCATGCGCTCGATGGACATCGCGGCATTTGCGCAGTCGGCTTTTGACTGGCTTGAATAGTGCTGCGGCCATGATTCGCATACCGACAGGGAGGAGGATTTTGCCTGATAAGCGCTTTGCGCACTGGGATAGCGTCCGATGGGCAGACAGTGCGGCAGCGACTGGGCGCGCTTTGCTTTGGATGCTGCGCACCTTGATGCCGATGGAGGCCTGTGATCGTCAGGCACGGATGACTTTTCATACCTCTCGCATCCTGAGCCGGCAGAAAGAGGACGGCTGTTCTTCTTTGGTCTGCCCGTCGTATGACGAGAACTGCTCACACCGTCGTATGGTGAGTGCAGTGTGTCTGCGCTTTTTCGAAAAGATGATTCAGCGCTTGTGTCGTAAGGAATATTTTTTGTGTTGTTCATGTCTTGAGACTGACAGAAAAGGGCTTCGCGATACATGATCGTGCAAAATTAAGACGGAAAGTGTATGCAAATAAGAATAGAATCTGTCTTTATCATCCAATAGTGCAGCAGTGAAGAAAAAAGTGAATTCTGCGCATGGAACATCACTCTTTCGTTTTAGGGCTTTTCCGGCAACGAAAAAGTCATAAAATACTTTAAGTAAAGTGAATATATGCTTTTCGCATAGACTCGCAATGCATTGTCCGGAAACGATCGGGTGAACAGAGCACGAATGAATATGAAAAAATGCGAAGGACAATTGTCCTTCGCATCGGATATGCATGTGTGTCTGTTTTTTGATCGGTATGGCGATTATGCTTCGGGAATGAAACCTTCCTGATCCATCCAGGCAAGGAAAGCATCCGCCTGGCGTCCGATTTTATCGCGTACAGCTTCGGGATGTTCAAAGACATCTTCTTTGAATTCCTTTTCGTCGAGCTTGATGCCCATCTGGTCGGGGCATACTTTCATGCCCATGGCGTTGAGCAGTTCATCCAGATGACCGCGTGCGCTTTTGGTCGCGCGCGATCCGCCGGCGCCGGATACGGCTGCCGGTTTGCCAAAGGCGGGAGTATTCTCGCGCGCATAGGTCGGGGGAAGGGGACGGCTGATCCAGTCGAGCAGGTTTTTGAGACGGCCGGGGATTTCGCCGTTGTATTCGGGTGTGAAAAACCAAACGGCATCCGCCCAGTCAAACGCGTCGCGTGCATCGCCTACCGCATCCGGTACAGGTTCTTCAATATCCTGACTGAAGAAAGGCACACCGGAAAAATCCAGTGTTTTAACGTCCGCGCGTTTTTTGAGGGCTTCATCGGCATAGACAGAGAGTTTTCGGTTGAAGGATTTCTCTCTGGCAGAGCCGCAAATGAGTAGAATGTTCATAATTTACATCTCCTTAAACGGATCGTATCACGCGAAAAACATGCCGTATTGTCAGGTGATTGAAAAGTTTTATGAGTGCCTGGTGCGCAAAATGCATGAGAGCACCCGTTTGCGATTAAACATGGAAAATGGTATTTAAATAGGTACGCCTTGAAAAAGGCGAAAGCGAAAGGAGAGTTGACTATGCCTCAACCAGCGTATGACGAGAATTCGATCGTGATTCTCGAAGGGCTTGACGCCGTGCGCAAACGTCCGGGTATGTACATCGGATCGACGGACAAGCGCGGTCTTCATCATCTTGTCTGGGAAATTCTCGACAACTCCATCGACGAAGCCCTCAACGGATTTGGAAACGAAATTACAGTGACACTGCACAAAGACGGCTCCTGCTCGGTGGAAGACTTTGGACGCGGCATGCCGGTCGGACGGCATAAAAGCGGAAAATCCGCACTGGAGGTCATCTTCACCGTGCTTCATGCCGGCGGAAAATTCTCCAGTTCCTCGTATAAATCTTCCGGCGGTCTGCATGGCGTAGGCGCCAGCGTCGTCAACGCGCTCTCCTCCTGGGTTCGTGTGCGCGTAAAAGATGGAAAACAGATTTATGAAATGGAGTTTTCCAAAGGCGGCACCAGAACAGGCGAGCTGAAGGTTGTCGGCAAGACCAGACAGACCGGATCAAAAGTCACCTTCAAACCTGATCCTTCGATATTCAAGGAAACACGCTTCTCCTACTCCCGCATTAAAGAGCGCGTGCAGGAAGATGCATTTCTTTTAAAAGGACTGAAAATCCGCCTAGTCGACGAACGCGAAAATCCGAAGGAAGACGAATTCCTGTATGAAGACGGACTGAAGGCGTTTGTCGAAGAACTCGACAGCGATCATGAAGCGCTTCATCCGGTTGTTTCCTTCGAAGGCGAATCGCAGGGCATCAAGGTGCAGGCAGCATTCCAGTACTGCGACACCTATCAGGAAAATATTCTCTCGTTTGCCAATATCGTGCGCACGCGCGATGGCGGAAGCCACGAGACAGGCGCAAGACAGGCGTTTACCCGCGTGTTCAACGACTATGCGCGCAAAGCCGGTCTTCTCAAAGAAAAAGACAAATCCATGGAAGGCACCGATATTCGCGAAGGGCTGACCATGGTCATTCACACGACCATTCCCGAAGAACTGCTTCAGTTTGAGGGACAGACCAAGGAGAAACTCGGCACACCTGCTGCCAAAGGCGCGGTCGATGGCGTGATCAGCGAACATCTGCGCTATTTCCTGGAAGAAAATCAGGATATCGCCAGCATGCTCGTGCGCAAGATGATCAAGGCCGGCGCCGCAAGACGCGCTGCCAGAGAAGCAAGAGATCGGGCGCGCAAAGGAAAAGGCAAGAACCGTTCGGAACAGATTATTTCCGGAAAGCTTGTCCATGCCCAATCCAAAGATGCCAGACGCAAAGAACTGTATCTGGTCGAGGGCGATTCTGCGGGCGGATCGGCCAAACAGGGACGCGATTCGAAATATCAGGCCATTCTGCCGCTGCGAGGCAAAGTGCTCAATACGGAACACGCCACCCTTGAAGCCGTCGAGAAAAACGAAGAGCTCAATACGATCATTCATACACTCGATGCCGGTGTGGGCAGCAGCTTTGATGCTGAAGATTCCAACTATCACAAAGTCATTATCATGACCGATGCCGACGACGATGGAGCGCATATCCAGAACCTGCTTCTGACCTTCTTCTACCGCTTCATGCGTCCGCTCATTGAAGCCGGCATGTTATACATCGCTCTTCCGCCTTTGTACCGCATCGCAAAAAAGGACGAGGAATACTATCTGTATTCCAATGAAGAACTTGAACAGAAAAAAGCCGAACTCAAAACCGGCTACCGCATCAACCGCTACAAAGGTCTTGGCGAAATGAACGCCAATCAGCTGTGGGAGACGACGATGAACCCCGAAACCCGCACGCTGCTGCGCGTCCGTCTTGAAGACGGACGTCTGGCGGAAAAACGCGTCAGCGAACTGATGGGCGATCGTCCGGATCTGCGCCGTCAGTGGATCGAAGACAACGTCGTCTTCACGCTTGAAGACGATTTTGACGCGACAGAGTAAGGAGGAGACGATATGGCAAGAAAGAAAAAAACGGAAACACCCGCTCCCGTAGAGCCCAAAGTTGTCGACTCCGCGCTGGAAGAAATCGTCGCCGACCGCTTCTCGCGCTACTCCAAATACATCATTCAGGAGCGCGCTCTGCCCGATGCAAGAGACGGTCTCAAACCGGTTCAGCGCCGCATTCTGTGGGCGATGGAAGAAGACGGAAACACGTACTCCAAACAGTACCGCAAGTCCGCCAAAACCGTTGGTAACGTAATCGGCAACTATCATCCTCATGGCGATACATCCGTATACGACGCGATCGTGCGCATGTCGCAGGACTGGAAGTCCGCGCTGCCTTTGATCGATATGCAGGGAAACAACGGCTCGATCGACGACGACCCCGCCGCCGCGATGCGATATACCGAAGCGCGTCTGTCCAAAATCGCCGAATACCTGATGCAGGATATCGAATGCGATACGGTAGACTGGTCGCCCAACTTTTCGGATGAAAAGCTTGAACCGACCGTTCTGCCCGCACGCTATCCAAACCTTCTGATCAACGGCATCTCGGGCATCGCGGCAGGCTACGCAACAAATATTCCGCCGCACAACTTCAATGAAGTCATCGATGCCTGCATTTACCGCATCGATCATCCGAAGAGCACGACACGCGACTTGATGAACTATGTCAAAGGACCGGATTTTCCGACCGGCGGCATTGTCATGGGCGAAGACGGCATTTTCCAGGCGCTTGATACAGGCAAAGGCAAAGTCGTAATCCGCTCGAAAGCTGTCATTGAAGAGGGAAAAACGATCAACCAGATCGTCATCACCGAAATTCCGTACGATGTTGTCAAAGTGAACCTTGTTCGCCGCATTGATGAAATCCGTCTTAATGCCAACGTTTCCGGCATTCTGGATGTGCGCGATGAAAGCGACCGCAAAGGGCTTCGCATTGTGCTCGACTTGAAAAAGGAAGCCAATCCCAAGGCGATTCTCAACTACCTGTACAAGAACACCGATCTGCAGGTCAACTATCACTACAACGTCATCGCCATCGTCAACCGCACGCCCAGACAGTTAGGTCTTGGCGATATGCTTGATGCGTTTCTGGAACATCGCGAAGATGTTGTCTGCAAGCGCACGAGATTCGAGCTGCGCAAAAAGAAAGAGCGCATGCACATTGTCGAAGGACTGATTCGCGCGCTTTCCGTTCTGGATGAAATCATCGCCATCATTCGCGCCTCTTCGGGAAAAGCGGATTCGAAGAAAAACATCATCGCCCGCTTTGGCTTTTCCGAAGCGCAGGCGGAAGCGATTGTCACCATGCAGCTGTATCGTCTGTCCAATACCGATGTGCTTGAGCTCAGGCAGGAAGCTGAAGATCTTGCCAAACGCATCGCTGAGCTGCAGACGATTCTGGATGATCCCAAAACGCGCAAGAAGCTGATGAAAAAGGAACTGCGCGAACTCACCAAAGAATTCGATATGCCGCGCCGTTCTGTGATCGAAGCCGATGTCGCGGAAATCGTCATCAACGAAACCGATATGATCGCCGATGAAACTGTCGTTGCGACCGTGTCGCGTCAGGGCTATTTCAAACGCGTTTCCCTGCGCTCCTATGCATCGAGCGCGCAAAACCAGCCGGCACTGCGAGAGGGCGATACGATCGAATTCTGCGATCAGGTTTCCACCCTCGACAATCTGCTTTTCTTTACCGACAAGGGACGCATGGGCATGGCGCCTGTGTACACGCTTGAAGAAAAGAAATGGAAAGATCAGGGCGTTCACTATTCATCCACATTCAAAACCGATCCCAACGAAAAAATCATTGCGGTGTTCGGCATGAAAGAAGGCGTGCAGAACACGGATCTGCTCATGGTGACGAAAAAAGGCCAGATCCGCCGTGTGAATATCGCTGAACTCAATCCGCCCAGAAAAGGCCGTCTCAATGCGCTGATGAGTCTTTCCACCGGCGATGAACTGATCGAAGTTGTCGCGAGCAGAAAAGCGGACGATCAGATCGTTCTGCTTAGCGAACGCGGTTTTGCCTTTACGATGGATGCAAATGAAGTGCCTGTCTCCAAAGGCAAGGGAAAAGGCGTGCGCGCCATGAACCTGCAAAACGAAGACTACGTTTCTGCCATGCATCTTTGCGACGGCACGGATCTTGTTCTCGAAAACAGCGAAGGTCAGTTCAAACGCATTGACCTGAACGAAATCAAAACGCACAAACGCCCGGCCAAGGGCATGATGATGTTCAAAACCGTCAAATCGCGTGAAGTGCGCATTGCCGATTCGCGTGTTGTGCGCGTGCAGGATGTCCTGCGCTTTAACGGCGGTGAGCTGCCGCCTCTGCATGTCTCTACACTCAGCCGCATGGCGCCCTCTTCAACATGGGCGCAGACAAACGCGCTAGAAGAAATGACAGGTTTTGTGCGAAAAGACCGTCGTCTTGAGTCGGGAGAGCGTAAACCGGAAGAAGACAAGCCGGAAGTGGTGCAGAACAGTCTTTTCGACATTGTCTAAAGCTGATCAAAGCCATCAAGCACACGCGAAAAGAGCAGGCGATGCCTGATTATGCGAAACAGATTTGAAGTCGACAGATCACACACGACGAGCGTGAAGTATCCTTGACGTGCACTCATTGCATCGAAGCAATTGAGCCGGCGTGTGATTTTGTGTAGAATAACTAAGGAAAAAGAATGGAGCGATAAAGTATGGATCTCTGGTCATCCATTGGATTTACCCTTGTTGGGGCAGTCATTGGCGCAATCATCACGTTTATCTTCACTAAACGCAAATTTGAAAAAGATCTTCGTGAAAATCCGCCTATCAATGAAAAAATGATTCGCGCAATGTACATGCAGATGGGACGCAAACCCTCTGAAGCACAGATTCGCCAGATCATG
>CAOKFJ010000101.1 GCA_948467695.1 uncultured Allobaculum sp.
CTTTGTTGTCTTTGAGCTTGTCATAGTCTTCCATGAGCAGTTCGGCAGCTTCTTCAAACTGTTTCTGGTCGTAGATCGGAGCGACTTCTCTTCCCCAGGGCCACAGTTCGGTAATGCCGAAACGCGGCGAGAAGTTGATGATCGTATCGGGTCCCGCAAACACTTCCGGTTTGTTCGAACGGTAAACCGTTTTCTGCAGAATATCCCACGCTGCCTGCGCATTGGGGATTTCTTTGGAATCTTTGATGCCGTAGCGGCGCTCTACATAGCGATCAAGCCAGGTGGACAGATCGATGTCGCCGTTTTCCCAGCCCATTTCAAACAGGAGGTCGTACTGAACAGTGTTCAGACGGGAGCCTTCCGGTGTCATGCCGATACCGGTGAGGTGATTTGTCTTCTGGTAGACATTGGAGTACTGACGGGCGATCGTTTCAAGCTCAGCCTGAATGCCATGCTTGCCGCCGTAGTTGTCGAGCACGCACCATACCCATGGTGTGCCGTCAAATTCGTTGTACAGATGGTAGCGGGGATCCTGATCCGCATTCAGATCGAGAACAAGCAGACCTTTCTGCTTGTCGTCGTACGGAATTTTGGAAATCGTGCGGCGGTCAAGGTTCCAGGACTGAACAACCCATACGGCATCCTTGTTGTGCTTTTGCAGAGTGTTGAACAGTGTCAGACCGATGTCCTCAAGCGACATGTCCGCTACAGTACCGCCCTCGTGGAACGGGTCGGTGGCGTAGTAGGGCGAATCGCTGCCAAGCACTTCGCGCTGAGCGTCATAGAACATCTTCGCGTATTTCTGATAATCATCAGAAACAGTGCGGATCATGCTCGGACGGTCGAAGGCGGACCAGGGAGCCTGTTCGACAATATCGATATCGGGATCGATGGTGCGGATGTTTGTGGGCACTTCGCCGCTGAACGCCTGAAGCACGGGATCCATGCCGAGAATGCGCATCTTGTACTGGTTTTTGCGTGCCAGATCAAGACGGGCTTCAATCCAGTCGTTGTTAACCGGACCATTGATGGTTTCCAGGTTGGACATGAACTGCCATGCATAGTACGCCGGACCGGCAATCCAGTCTTTCGCCTGCTCATCCGTATAGCCGGCTTTTTTCAGGAAGTTGTGCCATACGGCTTCCTGACCATTCAGGTCAAGAATGAGGTTGACGCCATTGAGCGCCAGCCAGTCGAGTTCACGCTGCCATTCATCTTCACCAAAGAACGCCATCGTATAGGAGTTGGTGCAGTAGTTGTAGGCATAGCGAATGTCGTACAGGTTTTCCTTGCGCAGCGGACTTTGCGCTGTTGCGTTGACAGGTTCTGGTGTATCGCCTAGCTCGCCCTGCACTTCAACTTCGGTAACGAGCACGTTTTCGTAGTTTTTGAGGTAGTAATACAAACCGGAAGTCAGAGAGAGACCTTCATTACCAGCAATATGAATCTTTCCATTGTGATCGGAGATTTCAAAGAAGTCTTTTTCGGCATCTTTGTCTTTGAGTTCGTACTCGAACCAGTCGACATACTGTTCGCCAAACAGGCGCGTGACAACACCATCCACATAGTCGAAGACTTCCTGATCAGTGATGTCTTTTGCGTATTCGGTTTCTTCAAAATCGGTGTATGTCAGTTCTTCGCGATACGGCTTGTCCGCGCTGACTTTTTTACCGTACAGGCGCACATCGCCTACGGTCATGTTGGCTGTTGTGGAAGAGTATTCGAACTGCACGCGCACAAAGCGTACGCCTTTCGCGTTGGTCAGATCGGCTTCCATTACACCGTCTTCGCCAACCGGTGTGCGGTCGTCTTTGCGGTAGGCGCGTGTGAAGTCTTTACCGTCTTTGCTGGTGTAGATGGAATAGCGGAAGTAGCCCTCTTTGGGCATTACCTGGATTTTTGCCGAGTCTACATCGTAGGTGCCCATCAGATCGATATCCACGTTGCAGGGGTAATACTGCGCGTTCCATACCGTTGTCGGATTCTGGTCGGTCACGTTTTCCGCGCCTTCCGCGCCGAAGTTGGTGCGCACGGGTTTGAGGAAGGCGATATCGCCGTCTTCGGCTACCGGTTTTTCAATGCCGTGGAGCACGATCTCGTTCATGCTCAGCGGCTCGCCTTCGGTATTGCCGGAGATTTTGACATAGCGCGCATGGGTGAACGAAAGCGGGAAAGTCACTGTGCCGCTGCCGCTCTTCTGGGCTGCAACGTCATAGTTTTCGCCGTCTTCGCTGACCATCATGACGTAGGTATTTGTTTTATCGTTTGGACCGACGAGTTCGACTTCATCGATCGTCATGATTTTTTCCAGATCAAGAACGACTTCTTCATCAAGTGAGGACGCTGTCCATTTATCGAGATAATCGTCGTTGATCAGGCTTTCGGTGCCTTTGGAAATCGTTTTATTGAACGCGATGTCTTTCGGTTCATAGTCTGCTTCTGTTCCGTATACCGCGAAGTCGTTGACGTGAACGGACTTGTTGTCGGAGAACAGATGATCCGTCATGGTCAGTCGGACATAACGCGCGGTCTGCGGTTCGATTTCATGAACCGTGCCATTCTGTGTCGCGATGGATTCGTCATCCTTGGACGCGACAGGAACAAAGCGTTTGCCGTCTGTACTCAGCGACATCGTGTATTTGTAGGCGCGCTTGCCGTCGAAATACGGAACAACTTTCATTTTATTGACGCTGTAGCAGCCGCCAAGATCGACAGTGATGTAGGAGTTGAGCGCTCCGCCTGCCCAGTACGAGTTGATATCGCCATCCACCGCATAGTCCGGACCATGTCCATTTTCGGTGTTGACCGCAGTCACTTTCTTGCCGCTTGCGATATTTATATCTGATGACGCAAGCTGTGTTTCAAAGCCGTAGGCTTCGAGCTCGGAAATGGTGATGTCATCAAAGACACTCAGGCGCAGACGCATGCCTTTGTAATTCTTGAGCGCAATGGAGAAATCCTGCGCGTCGATGGTATCGCGCGCAAGGACTCCGTAGTTTACACCGTCTTTGCTTCCGCGCAGCGTAAAGTTGACCGGATGATCGGCGCTCGCATCGGATACAATATCGAGGCATTCGAGCGCGTACAGACTTTCAAGATCCAGATCGATGGTCTGGTTCTTTTTCAGCGCAAGGCTTGTGGTTTCGTTTTCATCAGTCATGCCTTCCAGCACATTCTGGCTTGCGGCATCTTTTACTGTTTTGCCTGCCGCAAGGTTGACGCCTTTGTAATCGCTGGGAATACCCATGACTTCGATCTCGCGAATCTGCGCTGCGCAGGGATAGGCGGCATTGCTGTCGGTAGGCTGCATGCGCACGTAGCGGGCATTGACCGGTTCAATTTTGTGATGGATGCCGTCTTTTGTATTGGCGCCATCTTCAAGCTTTTTATCCACTACAGGCGTGAAGATTTCTCCATCCATGCTGGTGGAAATCGTATAGGCGAAACTGCGGGAATCTTCCCAGTAGCCGTAGGTAATGATTTCATCAATAAGATGTGTCTGCTGCAGGTTGATGGTGATATAGCCTTTGGGATCAAGCGGCTCGCCTTTTGCGGTCCAGTCGGAATTTCCGTTCTGGAACATCTTGGCTTCCCACCAGTTTTTATCGCCGGTTTCAATAACACCATCAACTGCCAGTTCCGGACGTTCGCCATTCATGGTGGTTACCGGTTTCTGCAGTGCCACGTTTGTGCGCTCGGCTTCTCCATTTTCCCTGCCGAAGATTTTCAGTTTGCCCACTGAAATCTGACGGCTTTCTTTTTTATCCCAGGTTGTCGCTGATTTGGCGGAAATTTTTACATAGCGTGCTGTTTCGGGGGTGAAAGTGATTTCTTTGGGATAGTCGTAATCGCTCATGACCAGACCATCCGCATCGCTCACATTGCGCCATGTCTTGCCGTCATCGCTGACCTGCAGCACCATCTCGCGAATGCATCCGTTTACGCTGTAGCTTTCTTTCTTGATGGCAGCATCGTAGAAATACTGAGGCGCATAGGAAATGCGATCGATTGTATAAGCTTTTCGCATATCGATGACAAGCGAGCTGTCTTCGATATTGTCCTGAATTTCGCTTCTCCAGTATTTGTATTTTGCTTCGGGGGATTCATCGAAAATAAACGATTTTACTTCACTCTGTGTTCTGGCATCGACATGATCTTCGGCCACCTCATGACTGAAACTGGAGGCATTCACCACGAAGTTCGAAGGATCGATCGCCTTTGATGCGCGCACATTTGTTCGGGCGGCATCTTTCTGGTTGAAGACTGCCTGCGTGCTGCCTTTTTGAGGCATGGCATAGACAGGAGCCTGAATCGTGCCTGCGGCCATCAGGGAGCAGAGAGCCGCAATTCCAAATTTTTTCATTATGATTTTTCCTGACTTTTTTCTTCTCTTGAGTGTTTTATGATTCCTGATTGTCTATTTTCAAAGCGGGGGAGGCTTTGTCAGGCATATGCAGAGCGTTTTTTCGTCAGCATATGCTGTTTAATTTTTCTGTCTTCATGATGAAACAGACCCGGACACCGCAAGTTGGCAGAACACGATGTCCAGCGCCGCTGTTTCCAGTCATCGCTCCTTTCTTTCGATGTGTGTCTTCGTTTTTCATCAGCTCTTCCCGGAATTTGCCGGTAAATTTTTCTCTGATGGCGAAGAGGATGTTTATTCTATCCAACGTTAACGTAACATGAACAAAGCTAATCTATCGCATGATTTCGGATATAAGTATCCGTTTTCACCGTTTTTCATAGCGTTTTCGCTAAATTTCAGTGTTAACTGAAAGTAAATTTTTCTTGATTCAAGCCGATTTCTTCAATCCTTTTTACTGCCGGATTATTCTCAAGACCAATAAAAGCGCTCAGCTTTCCTGCATATTTTTCATGCAGAAAGCTGAGCGCTTAAGTTTTTGTACTTTATATTTTACAGCCTGAATAGGCGTCTGTTCTCCAGTACCGCCAGATTTTGTAGAGACTGTCTACTGACGAGCCGCAAATTCTTTCAGCAGGTCTTCCGAGGGAACAAGGCGCAGATCGAGCAGCACATCTGCGAGTTTGGATGCAGCCGCACTGAGCGCACTCTGATCTTCTGCCGCATTCTGTTCGGCCTTCGCGGTCGCGATCGCTTCTTCAAGTTTCGCGTTCTGACCTTCTTTGTACACTGCATTCTTCATGCTTTCTGCAGTTGAGGAAACAAAATTGATCAAAGTGAAGTCGAGATCGGACTCGCCTGCCCATACTGCTTCAAGCACAACGTCTTTGGCATCAAGAGCCACCGTATACGTGGTGAAAACTTTGCCTTCGGCATCGGAGGTGTCTTTCCAGCCGACGATCGTTTTGCCTGCAGGCGCATTGAACGCTTCAACTTCCGTGGGAAGAGTCGCTTCGACTTTTGCCGGAAGAGCCTGAGTGATTGTATTGCCGTTTCCGTCGCTGAGTGTGACATTTACCGCGCGTCCCCACCAGCCGCTCATTTCGTCAGTCCAGTTTGTGAACATCGCCTTTGTCGCAAACGGACCATCGAGTTTTTCGCTGACCCATTCATCGCCATACGCATCGGGTTTCGTACCCTTGAGCAGAGTATGCTTATTCTGGTTTTTCGAGGACATATACGCGGTGGACAGTTTGAATTTTGTCGGCGTAGTGGAGAAAATCACGGGATTATTGGCCATAACGTATGTTTTGGACGTATCCCAGTTGGACAGATCGACTTCATCGACAGCTGTATCCAGGAACATTTCTGTCAGATCTTTGTTCATGCCCGCAAATGTCCAGTTGTTCAGCGCGGAGATATCCGTCAGTTCGGTGCATCCTTCTACCATGCCGGAGAAAGTGTGCGGATTCGTGATATCCCAGTCTTCCAGTCCCTTAAGACTTTTGAGATGAACATTGCCTTTAAAGGTTTCAGCCATGCCTGCGGAATTGGAAATATCCCATTTTTTGCAGGCTTCCACGCTGCGCAAGTCGCAGTTTCGAAACAGACCGACAAAGTTGGAAACAGTTCCCATTTCCCAATCGGCGAGCGCGCTGATATCGGTCAGTGCCGGGTTTTCTTCAAACGTTCCGGACATGGAGTCCAGAGAAGTTGTTTTCCAGTTTTCCAGACCGTGCAGGTTCGTCAGTTTCGGGCAGTTTTCAAATGCGCCGTTCATGTCTTTTACACTCGATACATCCCAGTCTGCCAGACCGCTCAGATCGCTAAGTTCGGGACAGCTCTGGAACGTGCTGTTCAGAGAGGTGTTTTTCGATACGTTCCAGTTTTTGAGCGCATCGGTATTTTTGATTTTCGTCTTGTAGAAAAGAGAACACATGTTGGTGACATTCGATACATCCCAGCTCGCCAGACCGGAGATGTCTTCCAGTTTTTCGTAACTGCCGAACAGATCATACAGAGATGTCAGCCCGGATGTATCGAGTCCCGGATCGCTCTCGATGCGCGTAACATAGCTCGACAGATACATTTTCTTTGCGGTTCCTGTCGGTGCTCCCGGTCCCAGATACAGCGTTCCATCGGTAAGCAGATACCATTTAACATCTGATGTTCCCCATTTGCCGCTGCTCTGCACTTCGCGATCTCCAATTCCTGCAGGAAGATCTGTCGGTTCAGCCGCAATGATCGGCTCTGCCCCTACGGCCTGTCCAGCGACAGTTGCGCCGCACACCATTAGAGAAAGCAGCGCGCTGATTCGTTTCTTGTTTCTCATGATTCATTCTCCTTCCGCATTCGCGGATAAAACGGGACTGCTGTG